>NZ_JAFCXH010000040.1:0-33717 GCF_049898225.1 Pseudomonas sp. DSP3-2-3
GATGGAACTGATAGGCTGAAAAGCCGTTTTTTCGCCTGCTGAACACCCAAAAGCAAAACGCCCCGACAAGTCGGGGCGTTTTGCTTGGGCAGTTACAGTGTGTTTTCACACAGTCTGCGAAGGCGCCTTTCCCGATTGCACTATCAATCAACTGCCGTTGCTTTCCAGGACCTGCTGCCCATTGATAGGGATGCGTTTGGCCTTGGCTTCTTCAGGAATCTGCCGCAATAGGTCGATGGTCAGCAGGCCGTTTGCCAGCCCTGCATTGCGAACCTCGATGTGGTCGGCAAGACGGAAGGACAGTTTGAACGCACGCTCTGCGATGCCTTGATGCAGATAAGTCACGTTGTCCTTTTCCTGGTTCTGCGCACCGTTATCGCGTTTCCCGCCAGCAACGGTCAGCACGCCTTTCTCCACCTGCAAGTCGAGCTCTTCCTCGCGGAAGCCGGCCACCGCAATGACGATGCGGTATTTGTCTTCGGCCAGTTTTTCGACGTTGTAAGGTGGGTAGCCGCTGGCGCTGTCGTTACGGGCAGCCGATTCAAACAGATCGTTGAAACGATCGAAGCCAACGGAACTGCGGAACAGTGGTGCCAAAGAAAATGCAGTAGTCATGATCATTCTCCTGTTATCAGCGAGTGGTAATCCGCGACCCGAATCCGGCATCGCGTAATCCCCAAACTAGGGTCGGCCATTCACTTTTCAAGAGGATGTTTTCAGATTTTTTATGACCGTTCGTCGGCGCCAACACCGAGCATCAAACCGATGCGCTGACAGTCGGTTTCCCGGCGCAGCGCGTCGAACAACGTGGTCGCTTCCGGATAGCTTTTGGTCAGCAACGCCAGCCATTGCTTGAGGCGTCCAGGCGCCTGGATCAGGGTCATTTTCTTCACGCAGTGCTGCCAGAACACCCGCAGCATCGGTTGCAGCTCGGCCCACGTCATGGGGATCACTTCTTCGCCCGCCTGCGCTGCAGCGATTTGCCGGGCCAGATCCGGGCGTGCCACCAGCCCGCGACCGATCATGATGTCCCGGGGGCCGCAGATTTCCCGGCAGCGGCGCCAGTCGTCCACGGTCCAGATTTCGCCGTTGGCGACCACCGGGACCTTGACTACTTCTTGAATGCGCGCGATCCACTCCCAGTGCGCGGGCGGCTTGTAGCCATCGACCTTGGTGCGCGCATGCACCACGATTTGCTCCGCCCCACCGTCGGCCAGCGCCCGCGCGCAATCCAGCGCCAGATCAGTGCTGTCGAAGCCCAGGCGCATCTTGGCGGTTACCGGAATGTGCTTCGGTACGCCTCGGCGTACGTGCTCAAGGATGGTGTGGAGTAATTCGGGTTCTTTGAGCAGGACCGCACCGCCTCGGGAGCGATTCACGGTCTTGGCCGGGCAACCGAAGTTGAGGTCCAGCACCGGAGCGCCGAGTTCACAGGCAAAGGCCGCGTTTTCCGCGAGGCAGACCGGATCGGAACCCAGCAATTGCAAGTGCAGCGGCGTACCGGCTTCGGTCTTCGCGCCGGTATGAAACTCGGACGCGTATTTGTAGAAGTAGTGAGCCGGCATCAATCGCTCGGAGACCCGGATGAATTCGGTCACGCACCAGTCGATGCCGCCGACTTTCGTCAGGGCGTCGCGCAGGATGTCGTCGACCAACCCTTCCATGGGCGCCAGAGCAATTTGCATGGGTCACACTCGAAAAAAAGTCCGGCAGTTTACGGCGCAATGACCGGATTGGAAACCATCGCCGGCCCGTAACCCTCGATGAACTCTGCTGGCATGCGCTTGGGCTTGCCGCTGGACAGCTCGATGCAGACGAAGGTGGTCTGGGCGCGCAGCAGCGTCAGACCGTCGCTAGGGCGGCGCAGCTGAAAGTGCCGGGTCATTTTCAGGCGACGATCCCAATCGACGATCCAGGTCGCCAATTGCAGCTCATCGTCTTCATAGGCGCTGGCCATATAGTCGATTTCATGGCGCACCACAGCCATGGCGCGATCCAGGCGCCGGTATTCAGTGAGGTCCAACCCCAGCTGCTGGGAGTGGCGCCAGGCGCAGCGCTCAAGCCAGGTGACATAGACCGCATTATTGGCATGGCCCAGACCATCAATATCATCAGCTGCCACATTAAGGTCGATGACAAACGGTGTCGCCCTATCCCAGACCATGCTCACTTCCTTTCAGGCTGCTGTCGATGACAGTCATAAGCCAGCAAGTGTAACCAAAGTCCGGGGAGTTTCGCGCCAGCCCATCAGATCACGGCCGACTTGGCCGCGCGCAAGACCCGATCCGACAGTTCGCCGCCACCCAGTGCGCGTGCCAACGTCAGGCCGCCAACCATCAGGGCTACATCTGCCAGGACTTTGTCCGCATCTTCAGGACTCGAAGACAGTTGCGCCACCATCATCTCCAGGTGTTCAGCCAGAACCTCCTGAAAACTCTCAGGCAGACGCGACATCTCACCCACGGTTGATGGCAGCGGGCAGGCATTGTCGCTGCCATCCCGATGCTTGCGCGACAGGTAGAACGCTGCAAGCAACGCGCGACGTTCGTGTCCCGGCAGTTGATCATCGATCTGCGCCACTGAGGATTGGCGCCGCTTGAGCAGATGACGGAACGCTTCGAGCATCAGCGCTTCCTTGCTATCGAAATGCGCGTAGAAGCCGCCGACAGTCAGACCCGCCGCGCCCATTATCTCGTTGACGCTGGGCTGTTCCGGACCACGACAGATAAGCGCCGCACTGGCCGCATCAAGAATGCGCTCACGGGTCTTGGTTTTTTTGTCGTTCATATCGATCTCCAGGATTACGGAGGTAATATTATCCTCATAATCCTGAAGAGCAAGCGCAATGATGTTTCGCCCGTCAAGCGGCTGAAGCTTCGGTACAAGGAAGGAGTAACAAGACGAGGGGGAAAAGCGGCACAAAAACAAAAGGGCCATTCAATAATCGAATGACCCTTGGTCTCGCAGAGCGAGAAATCGTGGCGTCCCCTAGGGGACTCGAACCCCTGTTACCGCCGTGAAAGGGCGGTGTCCTAGGCCACTAGACGAAGGGGACGCAAAACCTTCTGCATATGATCAAGTCAGACTTGATCGATTCAAAGCCGGTGTGGCCAGACCTTGAACCTTACAAATTGGTGGAGCTTAGCGGGATCGAACCGCTGACCTCCTGCATGCCATGCAGGCGCTCTCCCAGCTGAGCTAAAGCCCCGGATTTATCGCCTCTCGGCTCGCATGATTTTCAAGTCATGCAGTTTAAAATGGCGTCCCCTAGGGGACTCGAACCCCTGTTACCGCCGTGAAAGGGCGGTGTCCTAGGCCACTAGACGAAGGGGACAAAACCTTCAATACATGACCGGAGCTGGAACCGGTCATCGTACCTTGCTTCAAGGCAGTGAAGCTGCGCCTTGAAACTCTAAATTGGTGGAGCTTAGCGGGATCGAACCGCTGACCTCCTGCATGCCATGCAGGCGCTCTCCCAGCTGAGCTAAAGCCCCACGTTGTGGACGGGGCGCATGTTAAGCGTGAGGCGGGGAGCTGTCAAATTTATTTTCAACAAATTTCAATGTTTTCTGTCGGCATTACAATCACTTACCATTCAGCCCCCGGAAAACCGGGGGGCTGACAGGCGCAGGCATTGCCTCAGGCGATAACAGCCAGAAGCTTTTCCCATTCCTTGTTTTCTTTCTTGGAAACGCCACCCAGCAGGTCGATGGCCTGACGCAGACGGAAGCGCGTCAAGTCCGGACCGAGAATTTCCATCGCATCGGTAACCGACACCGAGTTGGCCTGGCCGGTGATCGCTGCAAACATCAGCGGCATGGCATCGCGCAGTTTGAGCTCCAGATGTTCCACCACAGCCTGGATGCTGGCGGTGATCGAATCCTTCTCCCACTGGCGCAAGGATTCCAGCTTCCAGAGGATCAGCTGCATCACCTGACGTACCTGGTCGCTGGACAGCTTCTTGTGCTCGAACAGCTTGGCATCCGGCGTGACGCCGCCGGCAAAGAAGAACCCGGCCAATGGTGCGATCTGGCTGAAGGTCTCTACCCTGCCCTGCACATGGGGCGCGATTTTCATCATGTAGGCCGGATTCAGCGCCCAGTTCTGTACGCGAGTGGCGAACTCTTCAACCGGCAGCTCGCGCAGCCATTGGCCGTTGAGCCACGACAGTTTCTCGATATCGAAGATCGGACCGCCCAGGGAAACGCGGGACAGGTCGAAATGCTCGACCATTTCCTGCAACGAGAACTTCTCGCGCTCGTCCGGCATCGACCAACCCATGCGCCCCAGGTAGTTGAGCATCGCCTCGGGCATGAAACCCATGCGCTCGTAGAACGTCACCGAAGTCGGGTTCTTGCGCTTGGACAGCTTGCTCTTGTCCGGGTTACGCAGCAGCGGCATATAGCACAGCTGCGGCTTTTCCCAGCCGAAATATTCGTAGAGCAGGATCAGTTTCGGTGCCGATGGCAGCCATTCTTCGCCACGCAATACGTGGGTGATGCCCATCAAATGGTCGTCGACGACGTTGGCCAGGAAGTACGTCGGCAGGCCGTCGGTCTTCATCAACACTTGCATGTCCATGCGATCCCACGGGATTTCGACTTCGCCACGCAGCATGTCCGGCACCACGCAGACACCTTCGCTTGGCACCTTCATGCGGATCACGTGAGGTTCGCCAGCCGCCAGACGCCGCGCGACTTCTTCTTTCGAAAGCAGCAAGGCGCGACCGTCGTAACGCGGGGTCTCGCCCCTGGCCATTTGTTCGGCGCGCATCTGATCCAGCTCTTCAGCAGTGCAGAAGCACGGGAAGGCATGACCCAGCTCAACCAGCTGCTTGGCATACTTCTGATAGATCTCGCCGCGTTCGCTCTGCCGATACGGACCATGAGGACCGCCCACGTCCGGACCTTCGCTCCATTCGATACCCAACCAGCGCAAGGCGTCGAAAATCTGCTGTTCGGACTCGCGGGTCGAACGCAGCTGATCGGTATCTTCAATACGCAGAATGAATTCGCCGCCGTGCTGTTTGGCGAAGCAGTAGTTGAAAAGCGCGATGTAAGCCGTGCCAACGTGAGGGTCGCCGGTAGGCGATGGCGCGATGCGGGTACGAACGGTGGTCATGGGAAATCCCGAATAGGTCAATCAAGCGGCGAATGTTAACAGGCGCGAGGGATGAGGCGTAAGCGCCGTCTAAAGGTGCCAACAGTCCATGTGGGACCGGCTTTAGCCGGGAATACGGATTTTCTACCGATAGAGCGGCGGCGGATGCACCGGCCTCTTCCCGGCTGAAGCCGGTCCCACAAGATGAGGCCCCACAGCATCAAACAGTCAACAACCGCTCACGAAGCTTGCCGATCTCATCGCGCATCTGCGCTGCCGCTTCGAATTCCAGGTCGCGGGCCAGTTGGTACATTTTTTCTTCCAGCTGACGAATGCGCTTGGTGATCTCGCTGGGCGAGCGCAGTTCGTTTTCGTATTTGGCGTTCTCTTCAGCGGCCTTGGCCATACCTTTGCGCTTCTTGCTGCGCGAACCGGGCACGGTGGCGCCTTCCATGATGTCGGCAACGTCCTTGAATACGCCTTTGGGCGTAATGCCGTGCTCAAGGTTGTAGGCGATCTGCTTGTCGCGACGCCGCTCGGTTTCGCCGATAGCCCGCTCCATGGAACCGGTAATGCGATCGGCATACAAAATCGCCCGACCGTTGAGGTTACGCGCGGCACGCCCAATGGTCTGGATCAGCGAGCGTTCAGAACGCAGAAAGCCTTCCTTGTCCGCATCGAGGATCGCTACCAGGGAAACTTCCGGCATGTCCAGACCTTCACGCAGCAGGTTGATGCCCACCAAAACGTCGAAGGTTCCGAGACGTAAATCACGGATGATCTCGACCCGCTCCACCGTGTCGATATCCGAGTGCAGATAACGCACCCGCACGCCGTGGTCAGCCAGGTAATCGGTCAAGTCCTCGGACATGCGCTTGGTCAGCGTCGTCACCAGGACCCGCTCTTCCAGCGCCACACGTTTGCCGATCTCGGACAGCAAGTCATCGACCTGAGTCAGCGCCGGGCGAATTTCGATTTGCGGGTCGACCAGCCCGGTTGGGCGCACCAGTTGCTCAATGACCCGACCGGCATGCTCGGCCTCGTAATTGCCCGGCGTCGCCGAGACGAAAATGGTCTGCGGGCTGACCGCTTCCCACTCGTCGAAACGCATCGGCCGGTTATCCAAAGCCGACGGCAGCCGGAAACCGTATTCCACCAGCGTCTCTTTACGCGAGCGGTCGCCTTTATACATCGCGCCAACCTGCGGCACGCTGACGTGGGATTCGTCGATTACCAGCAAGGCATCGGCCGGCAAATAATCATAAAGCGTTGGCGGTGGCGCGCCGGACGGACGGCCGGACAGATAGCGCGAGTAGTTTTCAATACCGTTGCAGTAGCCCAGTTCGAGGATCATTTCCAGATCAAAACGGGTGCGCTGCTCCAGGCGCTGGGCTTCCACCAGCTTATTGTTGTTGCGCAGGTATTCCAGGCGCTCCTGCAACTCGACCTTGATACCCTCCATCGCGTCGACCAGGGTTTCCCGAGGCGTTACGTAGTGGCTTTTCGGGTAGAAGGTGAAGCGCGGCAGTTTGCGGATCACCTCGCCGGTCAAGGGATCGAACGCCGACAGGCTTTCCACTTCGTCGTCGAACAGTTCGATGCGGATCGCTTCCAGATCCGACTCGGCCGGGTAAATATCGATCACATCGCCGCGCACCCGGAAGGTCGCGCGGGCGAAATCCATGTCGTTGCGGGTGTACTGCAAGTCTGCCAGGCGACGCAACAACGCGCGCTGGTCGAGCTTGTCGCCGCGATCCACGTGCAGAACCATGCGCAGATAAGTTTCCGGGCTGCCCAGGCCGTAGATGCAGGAAACCGTGGTGACGATGATGGCGTCCTTGCGCTCCAGCAATGCTTTGGTCGCTGACAGCCGCATCTGCTCGATGTGGTCGTTGATCGAGGCGTCCTTCTCAATGAAGGTGTCCGATGACGGCACATAGGCTTCGGGCTGGTAGTAATCGTAATAAGAGACGAAATACTCGACCGCGTTGTTCGGGAAAAACGCCTTGAACTCGCCGTACAGCTGCGCCGCCAGGGTCTTGTTAGGCGCCAGCACCAGCGTCGGGCGCTGCACCTGGGCAATGACGTTGGCGATGCTGAAGGTCTTGCCCGAACCGGTCACACCCAGCAATGTCTGGTGCGCCAGCCCGGCTTCGATCCCTTCGACCATCAGGCGAATGGCTTCTGGCTGATCGCCAGCAGGCTCAAAACGGGTGACGAGCTGAAACTCGGACATAACGTACCTCTGTGTGCGTTTTCGCCAGAGTGCGCGCAAAAACGAAAGAACCGCCAACGCCTGCTCCGGCAAAGGATCAGTCGTACAGAATATAAAGTGATGGGACTACAAGTGGAGTCTCCAGTGCCGCCTTTCAAGCCATAGAGTCGATACGCCACCAAGGATGCTGGCGCAATATGACCAGCGGCGGAAAAATAACGGTAAAAACCTTGAAAAAACGCCTTGCCGACTGTCGCCCCGGCCCGCGATGGCCTCTATACTAGCTCCCCGTTTGTGCACCGCTCTGGCGCATTCGGGTCAGAGCGGCATTCCCTCACTTCCCACTCAGAGCCGCCGCAAAAATGAGCCTGTTCTCCGCTGTCGAAATGGCACCACGCGATCCAATCCTGGGCCTCAACGAAGCATTCAACACCGATACCCGCACCACCAAGGTCAATCTTGGCGTGGGCGTCTATTGCAACGAGGAAGGACGCATTCCCCTTCTACGCGCCGTTGCCGAAGCCGAGAAGATTCGCGTGGCTCAACACGCTCCCCGCGGTTACCTGCCGATTGATGGCATCGCGGCCTACGATCTGGCCGTGCAGAAATTGCTGTTCGGCGCCGATTCTCCATTGATCGCATCCGGGCGCGTATTGACGACCCAGGCGGTCGGCGGCACTGGCGCACTGAAAATCGGTGCTGACTTCCTCAAGCAACTGCTGCCCGATGCCGTCGTGGCCATCAGCGATCCAAGCTGGGAAAACCATCGCGCCCTGTTCGAGACGGCCGGCTTCCCGGTCCACAACTATCGTTACTATGATGCGACCAGCCACGACGTGAACCGTTCCGGCATGCTCGAAGACCTTGAGAACCTGCCGTCCGGTTCCATCGTCGTGCTGCACGCCTGCTGCCACAACCCGACCGGCGTCGACCTGACTCTTGAAGACTGGAAAAAAGTCCTCGAAGTGGTCAAGGCCAAAGGGCATGTACCTTTCCTCGACATGGCCTACCAGGGCTTTGGCGACGGTATCGATGAAGATGCGGTTGCAGTGCGTCTGTTCGCCGAATCGGGCCTGACCTTCTTCGCTTCCAGCTCGTTCTCCAAATCCTTCTCGCTGTACGGCGAACGCGTCGGCGCGCTGTCGATCATTACCGAGTCAAAAGAAGAAACTTCCCGCGTGCTGTCGCAGGTCAAGCGTGTGATCCGCACCAACTATTCCAACCCGCCGACCCATGGCGCAATCATCGTCGCCGCCGTGCTCAACAACCCGGAACTGCGGGCAATGTGGGAAGAAGAACTGGCCGAAATGCGCCTGCGGATTCGCGGCATGCGTGAGGCGATGGTCGAGCGTCTGGCGAACAACCCGGCTGGTCAGGACTTCAGCTTCGTCGGTCGCCAGAGCGGCATGTTCTCGTATTCCGGCCTGACCACCGAACAAGTGCACCGCCTGCGTAACGAGTTCGGCATCTACGCTCTCGACACCGGCCGCATCTGCGTGGCAGCGCTGAATCAGAACAACATCGATACGGTGTGCAAGGCGATTATTCAGGTGATCTGAAAAACCTCTGGCGGAGCTTGCCGCGAATCGGCCGTAGGAGCGACTTTAGTCGCGAAGGCGTAAATTGCCTTCCCGGCTAAAGCCGGTCCCACAGCTGGCCTCGCTCCTACCGGGTTAAGGCTCTACCCCTTCTTCCGATACGCCATCGAATCGTCAATGCTCTTGAGGATGTAATCCCCCGCCGCCACTGGCGGATACAAGCTGCTCGCCGGATCAATCCCCAGATCACACGGATCAACCACCGCGCTGTACATCGGGTCGTAGAACGTCGCGATCGAATAGCGTTCATGCCCGGATTTGTTGATCACCCGATGCAGGGTCGAACGAAACCGGTTGTTGGACCAATGCGCCAACAGATCACCCACGTTGACCACTAGACTGCCCGCGAGTGGCGTCGCGTCGATCCAGTTGTTGGAACCCAGCTCACGCACCTGCAAACCGCCGCTGTCGTCCTGATACAGCAGGGTAATACAGCCGTAATCGGTGTGCGGTGCGACGCCAAATTGATCGGCTTCGGCCATCGGCGGATGCGGTGGGTAATAGACCATCTGGGTTCGCTGCAGCCGCTTGGTGTATTTGCCGATGAAAAAATCCTGTTCGATTCCCAGTCCTGCCGCCACGGCCTTGAGCAGATCCGCGCCCGCCGCGCCGATGTGCGCGTAGTAGTCGTCCAGCGCGCCGCGTAACTCGGGCATGAACTCCGGCCACTGATTCGGCCCGCGCAAGGCTTCACCGGCCAGCACACACGGATCGTCTTCAGGCAGCTCCAGGCCGATGCTGAAAAATTCCTTGTGGTCGGGTTTGGTCGCTTCGTACATCAGCGCCCCGCCCAACGCGTGCCAGCCGCGATGGCGCTTGTTGACTGCAACCTGCCGCTTGACCTCGGCCGGGTAGGCGAAAAAGGTCCGCGCAGCAGCCATGGCCCGATCAATAACCGCCTGGGGCACGCAATGATTGATGATGTAGAAGAATCCGGTTTCGCTGCACGCCTTGCGAATCGCGTCGCCGGCGCGCTGAATGCTCGCAGGATCACCCTCGCGGACACCGGTCATGTCGATCAAGGGCAGATTGGTATCGGTCATGCTGACTCCTGAGGAAACGCCAAGCGGTATATACAGGTGCAAGCATTTCCTGTGCCGGTCGATCAGGCACTGTGTTAATCGCCCAACCAGCAGCCCAATCACGCCGATTTACGGTTAGTCGTCGCGGGCGTTCACAACATCAGCCAGCGTTTCCAAGCGCCCCAACACTGGGCGCGAGGATCACAACTGGTGCAACTTTCGGTGACAGGTTTGCGGCACGCTGAATCAAGTCCGGCCGCCGAGCCTGCGAATTCCGGGATCATCCTGAACTGGCCCGGCTTTTGCCTTACCTGTATATACAGGATGATATGACCTAAGATTGTCAGCCTGGGTCAGCGCCAAGCGATCCACATCCCCCCGAATAATCCAAGCAGGAACACTCGCCATGCCAGCCTCTCTTCTTCTCAAGCCCGGACAATTCGACCTCGATCAGCTGCGTGCCATCTATCAGCAGCAGGCGCCGTTCGAACTGGACCCTGACGCCCGGGAAGTGGTCGATGCCAGCACCCGCACAGTCAACGAAATCATCGCCAACAATCGCACGGTGTATGGCATCAACACCGGTTTTGGTTTGCTGGCCCGCACTTCGATCCCCACCGAATCCCTGGCCAAACTGCAACGCAACCTGCTGCTGTCGCACTGCACCGGCACCGGTCCGCTGCTGGATGACGCCAGCGTCGCGTTGATCATGGCGCTCAAGGTCGGCTCGCTGGCCCGTGGCTTTTCCGGGATTCGCTGGGAAGTGATCCAGGCCATCAGCGCGCTGTACGCCGCCAGGGTTTATCCGTGCATTCCGTCCCAGGGATCAGTCGGCGCGTCCGGCGATCTGGCGCCCCTCGCGCACATGTCAGCGGTGCTGATCGGCGTCGGTCGCGTGCGTCATCAGGGTCGGGAAATGGACGCGGTGGAAGGCCTGGCGCTGGCCGGTCTGGAACCCATGGTCCTCGGCCCGAAAGAAGGCCTGGCGCTGATCAACGGCACCCAGGTGTCGACCGCCTTGGCGCTGCGGGGCCTGTTCGCCACTGAGAAATTGTTCACCGCTGCGGTGGTTGCCGGCAGCCTCAGCGTCGAGGCCCTCAAAGGCTCATACGTACCTTTTGACGCGCGCATTCAGGCGGTGCGCGGCCAACCGGGGCAAATCGACGTTGCTGCGCTGTACCGCGAATTGCTGGCGAAAAGTGAAATCCGCGACTCGCACATCGATTGCGGCCGCGTGCAGGACCCGTATTCCCTGCGTTGCCAGCCCCAAGTCATGGGCGCCTGCCTGGATCACATGCGTTTCGCCGCCAGCGTGTTCCTGCGCGAAGCCAACGCAGTGTCGGATAACCCATTGGTGTTCAGCGCTGATGGCGACGTGCTTTCGGGCGGCAACTTCCACGCCGAACCCGTTGCCATGGCATCCGACGTGCTGGCTTTGGCAATTTCCGAAATCGGTGCCCTGTCCGAGCGCCGCATCGCTCAGTTGGTGGACCCTGCGCTGTCCGGTCTGCCGGCGTTCCTGGTCAAGGAAGGCGGCTTGAATTCCGGCTTCATGATCGCCCAGGTCACCGCCGCCGCACTGGCCTCGGAAAACAAGACGTTGGCCCACCCGGCCTCTGTGGACAGCCTGCCGACTTCCGCCAACCAGGAAGACCATGTGTCCATGGCGACCTTTGCGGCACGCCGTTTGCTGGACATGGCCGGTAACAGCAGCGCAGTGGTAGGCATCGAACTGCTCGGCGCGGCGCAAGGCGTCGACCTGCATGCGCCGCTGCATACCTCGGAAAAGCTCAGCGAAGTGCTGGCCATGATCCGCAGTGAAGTCGCCCACTATGATGAAGATCGCTACTTTGCTCCGGACATCGCCGCCGCGCGTGCCTGGGTCGAGAATGGTGCATTCACGCGCTGGTTGCCGTTCCAACGCCTGTACGGTTGATGTGCTAAGTGGTCGGCGGACATGCAGTCCGCCGACCACGCATTTCCTGTCCAGGTCCCTTTTTACTGTTCAAGGATTTGCATGCGTCGCTATCACACAGGCTCCGATTTCCGCCGCGCCCAGAGCATCGCCGAACTGGCGGCCATGGCCCGACGCCGGCTGCCGCACTTCGCCTGGGAATACCTGGAAGGCGGGGCAGAAGAAGAACTGACCCTCAAGCGCAACCGTCAGGCATTTGCCGATATCGCCTTGCTGCCCAAAACCCTGGTGCCGTGCAGCAACGTCGATACCCGGCGCTCGATCTTCGGCCGCGAGCTGCCGCTGCCCATGGCCATCGGCCCAACCGGTTACAACGGAATGCTGCACCGCGATGCCGACATTCATCTGGCCCGCGCCGCTACCGAACGCGGCCTGCCCTTCACCTTGAGTACGGTCTCCACCAGTTCCATGGAACAAGTGGTTGCCGCAGTGCCTGACGCTAATTTCTGGCTGCAGCTGTATTGCCTGAAAGATGCACACATCCAGGACGACATGTTGCAACGCGCCAGCGCGGTCGGTTGCCAGACGCTGCTGCTGACCAGCGATGCGGTGCTGCTGGGCAATCGCGAATGGGACCGGCGCAATTTCGCCCGCCCCCGACAGCTGAGCCTGCGCAACAAGCTCGACGTGCTTCGCCACCCGCGCTGGTTGTATCAGGCGCTTTGGCCGCAAGGTATGCCGAGTCTGGCGAATATTGAACGTTACCTGCCGCCGGATCAGCGCAACGCCAGCGGTGGCGCGCATTTCATGGGCGCGCAGATGGAAACCGGCCTGGACTGGGAATATCTGGCACGTTTGCGTGATCGCTGGCCGCAACGCCTGTTGCTCAAGGGCGTGATGCACCCCGACGACGCGGAAAAAGCCGTGGCGCTCGGGCTGGACGGCATTGTCGTGACCAATCATGGCGGACGCCAACTGGATGGCGTGCCAGCCAGCATTGACTGCTTGCCCGCCATCGCCAACGTGGCCAAAGGCAAGCTGACGCTGCTGCTGGACAGCGGCATCCGGCGTGGCACCGACATTCTCAAGGGCTGCGCCCTGGGTGCCGATGCGGTGCTGCTGGGCCGGGCGACTTTGTATGGTGTCGCCGTGGGCGGCCAGGCGGGCGCGGGTCATGCCCTGGACCTGCTCGCCGATGAATTGCGCCTCGCCCTCTATCTGTTGGGCCAACCTGATCTGGCAGCCCTGCGCGCCGGGTTTTCTCCTTCCTGCACGGTGAGTTGACCGATGACTAATCTGCAACAGACCCTCGTTCAGCTGCGCGAAGCCTTGGGCGACGCGCAAGTCCTGACCGGCGAAGCCATCAGCGCGCGACACTACAGCGACTGGACCGGCCACGCGCCCGCCTGCCCGGCGGCATTGCTGCTGCCACGCAACACCGAAGAGGTGTCTGCGGCGCTGCGCATCTGCAACGCCGCGCAGCAGTCGGTAGTACCACAGGGCGGAATGACCGGTTTGGCGGGGGGCGCCATTCCTCGCAGCAGCGACATCGCTCTATCTCTGGAACGCCTGCGCGGTATCGAAGAAATCGACGCGGCGTCGGCGACCGTCAGCGTGCTGGCGGGCACCACTTTGCTGAACATTCAACAGGCCGTGCATGACGCAGGCTTCCTGTTCCCGCTCGATCTTGGTGCGCGGGGCTCGTGCCAGATCGGCGGCAACATCGCCACCAATGCGGGCGGCAACGCGGTGATCCGTTACGGCATGACCCGCGAGCTGGTGCTGGGTCTTGAAGTAGTGCTGGCTGACGGCCGCGTGCTCAACCTGATGAACAAGATGATCAAGAACAACTGCGGTTATGACCTGAAACAGTGCTTCATCGGCAGCGAAGGCACGCTCGGGGTCATCACTCGCGCGGTTTTGAAACTCGCCCCGCAGCCGGGCGAAACCACCACGTTGCTCTGCGCCCTGCCCGATTACGCCAGCGCCGTGAACCTGCTGCGACGCCTGCAACGCAGCGCCGGCACGCCGCAAGCCTATGAATTGATGTGGCAGGACTTTTTCCGCATGGGCGTTTCCTGGCTGGAAAACCCGGTAGCACCGATGCCCGACGACCATCCGCTGTACGTGTTGCTGGAATCGGTGGCCTCCCGGGAGATATTGGAACAGACCCTGGAAGCGGCGCTGGAAGCGGGCGAAGTCGTGGATGCGATCATGGCCAGTTCCCACACCCAGGCCCGGGCCTTGTGGAAGATTCGCGAAGCAACGGCCGAGTTTCCCGTGCGTCTGGCGCCGCTGAATTTCGACATCAGCCTGCCTATTGGCCAGATCGGCGACTTTGCGCAGATGTGTCGCCAGCGCCTGGAGCAGCAATGGCCGGGTAACCACAGCGTGTATTTCGGCCACATCGGTGACAGCAATCTGCACCTGACCGTGGATTGCAATTCCCTGCCGCAGCCCGCGCCGGTCCTGGAAATCGAAGCGTTGGTCTATACCGCCGTCGGTGAAATGGGCGGCGCGGTCTCGGCCGAGCATGGCATTGGCCTGCTCAAGCGCGAGTTTCTGCACCATTCGGTCAGTCCTGAAGCCATGGCAACCATGCGCCAGCTCAAGGATTGCCTGGACCCGGTCGGCATTCTCAACCCTGGGAAAATCCTCGGCTGATTGCCGTTGCAGGGTTGTATATACCGGTATGGCACGCTAACTGCAGCGATAGTCACAGACATACCACCGAACCTGACTGAGACGAAGGAGTTACCCAATGCAACTGGATTCCCTGTTCAGTAAAACGTGCAAAAGCTTGAGCATCGCCGTGGCCCTGGCCGCCATGCCGCTGGTGGCTCACGCCGATCAGCTGGCTGACGTGAAAAAAGCCGGCGAGTTGGTCGTGGGTACCGAGCTGCAATTTGCGCCTTTCGACTTCACCGAAAACGGCAAGCAGAAAGGCTTGAACTCCGAGTTGTTTGAGCAGTTGGGCAAGGAATTGGGTGTCAAGGTCAAGTTTATCGACCTGCCATGGCCGAGCGTGCTGCCAGGGCTTGAAGCGAAGAAATTCGACATGGTTGCCGGTCCGATCATCGAGACCAAAGCGCGCCAGGAGCGTTACCACTTTGTCCTGCCGGTTGCCGAAGCGACGGTTGCGCTGATGGTCGGCGCCAAGGACGACAGCATCAAGAAACCCGAAGACATTTCCGGCAAGACCGTCGGCGCTGGCAAAGGCTCGGCGCAACTGGAAGAGCTGAAGAAATTCGCCGAGACCCTGCCGGAAAAAGTCACCATTCGTGAATACGTGGACAACAACCAGGCTTACGCCGACCTGGCTGCCAAGCGCATCGTTGCGGTGGCCAACTCGCTGCCGAACATCTCCTACGTCGCCGCTGAACGCAGCAATTTGTACAAAGTGGTGCTGCCTCCGTTTGGCAAGAAATCCTACTTCGCCTATCTGGGCCGCAAGGACGCCGATGCCGACAGCCTGATCGCCGCCCTGGACGCCGCCATGCTGAAAATGCACGCCGACGGCCGCCTAGCCGCCCTGCAAAAGAAATGGCTGGGTGCCGAAATGGACGTGCCGAAAGCTGATTTCACGCCGACCTGGTAAACGCCGTGGAGGTAGCGCCCAGTGGGAGCGACCGGGGTGGCGATCCACCTTGCTCGCGAAGGCAGTATTTCAGGCGCCTGGATGCGTCCAGACTCACCAGCCCCTTCGCGAGCAAGCTCGCTCCCACAGGTGAAATGCGGTCCTCCCGTGGGACCGGATTTATCCGGGAAGGCGTCGGTGCAGACACCACATCTGCGGTATCTGTGGGTTGCCCTCAAACATAGAAACTCCCACAGGATCTCAACAAACGGAGTTAAACGATGTTCGACTGGCCCTTGCTCGCGCAAAACCTGCCGTTGATGCTCGAAGCGCTGCTGGTGACCCTTGAAGTCACCCTCGCCGCGCTGTGCATCGGTTTTGTCATCGGCGTTCTGGTGGGCAGCCTGCGCTTGTCGCCCGTGCCGATGCTCAGGCGTCTGGGTGGCACTTATATCTTCGTGTTCCGCGGCATTCCGCTGCTGGTGCAACTGTTGTTCATTTATTACTTCCTGCCGCGCGTCGGCCTGCCCAACGTATCGCCTACCGTGGCGGCGGTGATCGGCCTGTCGCTGGCGGCAGGCGCTTACATTGCGGAAATCATGCGCGGTGGCTTCCTGGCAATTCCCGAAGGTCAGCTTGAGGCCGCCGGGTTGCTGGGTTTGAGCAGCGGACAAATGCTGATCCGGATTCGCGTCCCGCAAGCGGTGCGCTTGACGCTGCCGGCGCTGATCAACGAGATGATCCTGCTGATCAAGGCTTCATCGCTGGTTTCGGTGGTGGGCCTGGCAGACTTGACTCGAACCGCGCAGAACATGGCTGCCAGCGATTACCTGTTCGTTCAGGATTACCTGATGCTGGCGACCTTCTATTGCCTGATCAATATTCCGTTGGCGTTCTTTGGCGGCCTGCTTGAGCGGCGTTTGAAGGAGCAGAATTGATGATCTTCGATCCGCGAATCATCACCGATCATCTGGACGAGATCGGCTCAGGCTTCATGATTACTCTGGGCACCTGGACCGGCGGCGTCGTACTCGGCCTCGGTCTGGGCATGCTGATCGCCGTCGCCCAGCTGTTCGGCAATAATCTGGTACGCGCGCCATTACGGGTGTTTATCGAATTGATTCGCAGCACGCCGTTTCTGGTCCAGCTGTTCCTGGTGTATTACGCAGGCCCGGCGTTCGGCTTGAGCCTCGACCCTATCCCGGCTGGCGTACTGGGGCTGGGCATCTACGGCAGCGTGTACTTCGCGGAAATTTTCCGCACCGGGTTTCAGTCGGTGCCGCGCGGCCAGCTCGAAGCTGCCGATACGCTAGGCATCACCCGCAGCCAATGCATCATGCGCATTCAGGTGCCGCAGATGCTGGTGATCATCCTTCCGGCGCTGGTCAATCTGGTGACCATTCTGTGCAAGGAAACCGCCGTGCTGTCGATCATCACTATCCCGGAACTGACCATGGTGCTGACCGGTATCGGCTCGGAAACCTTCGCGTTCGTCGAGACCTTGCTGGTGCTGTGCATCGGCTATCTGTTGTTGGTCGAAGCCTGTTCCCGGCTCGGCATGTTCCTTGAGCACAAGGTCGGCCGCTTCATGAACAGGCAAGCCCAATGAGCAGCGTTCAAATTTTGCAACCAGGTGAACTGATGAAAACCTCCCAGCAACCGGCCGGCGACCGCGACCCCATGCTGACCTTGAACAAGGTCGGCAAAAGCTTCGGCCCCCTGCGCGTGCTCAAAGGCATCGACCTGCAGGTCCGTCATTCGGAAGTGGTGTGCCTGATCGGTCCTTCCGGGTCCGGCAAGAGCACTTTGCTGCGCAGCATGGCGTTTCTTGAAGAGTACGACGAAGGCGAAATCATCATCGAAGGCAAATTGCTGGGCTGGATGCCTGGTAATGGCGCATCCGGCAAGACTCGCAAACGCGCACCGCAATCGCAGATCAATCAGGTGCGGCGCAACGTCGGCATGGTCTTCCAGCAGTTCAACCTGTGGCCGCACATGACCGCCATCGGCAATGTTTGCGAGGCCCTGCGTCGGGTGCGCAAGTTGTCCGCAGACGAAGCGAACAAACGTGGCATGGCGATGCTCGACAAAGTCGGGCTGGCGCACAAGGCTGCGTCCTACCCGGCGCAACTGTCCGGTGGCCAGCAGCAGCGCGTGGCAATTGCCCGGGCGCTGGCCATGGAGCCGCACATCATGCTGTTCGATGAGCCGACCTCGGCGCTGGATCCGGAACTGGTGGGCGAAGTGCTGCAAGTCATGAAAACCCTCGCCAGGGAAGGCATGACCATGGTCGTGGTCACCCATGAAATGGGCTTTGCCGCCCAGGTGGCCGATTCGGTGGTGTTTCTCGATCAGGGTGAAGTGGTCGCCCAAGGCACGCCGCAGGAGATATTCCACAACGCCGAGCAGCCACGCTTGCAGCAATTCCTGCAGAACTATCTGGATCGCAACGCGTTCTGGCAGGACAACAAGGAGGCCAGCAGCGTATGACCCTAGTGAGCGCGTGATGAGCACTCCGACCCCGCAGGCCCTGTACCGGCGCGCCAAGGACTACGTGCAGGGCAAGCTCAGCTGTGGCGAATGGAAACCGGGCGACCTGATCCCGTCGGAAAATCGCCTGGTGCAGGAGCTGGGCATGTCACGCATGACGGTCAACCGCGCGCTGCGTGAACTCACCGAAGAAGGCCATCTGCTGCGCGTCTCGGGGGTCGGCACCTTCGTCGCCGAAAGCAAGCCGCAGTCGAACCTGCTGCGCATCACCAATATCGCCGACGAGATCATTGCCCGAGGCCATCGCTACAGCTGTGAGGTGTTGCATCTGGGCCGGGAAGCGGCGTCGATGTCGATTGCCGCCGCGCTGTCGCTGACCACGGGCAGCTCGGTGTTTCATCTGCTGTGCGTGCATTGCGAAGAAGGCGTGCCGGTGCAACTGGAGGATCGCTACGTCAACCCGGAACTGGTCCCGGACTTTCTCAGGCAGGAGTTCGGCGAACAGCTGCAACCGGCCCGCTATCTGTTGCAGACCATCCGCCCGGACGAGATGGAGCACATCGTTGAAGCCAGTCACCCCAGCGCCGACGAGAGCCGCTACATGCAGATCGACAGCCTGGAACCTTGTCTGGTCCTGATGCGGCGCACCTGGAGCAACGGCAAGATCGTGACCTTCGTGCGCCTCACCCATCCTTCATCGCGCTATCGACTGGGCAGCCGTTTGCCGGTCAACGGTGCGCATCGCGACAGCTGATCTTGCTCACAACGGACAGTCGGTCGCGAAAATGATCGAACGACCGCACGCCATCAGCCTCGAATTCTTGCAAGCTTATGAATGAGAGGACACAACGATGACCGATCAAAGCCAGAAATCCCTCGACCGCAACGATCCTGCCATTGATCCCGATCCTGCGGACAATGAACCGGCTCAAAAACCGCCAACCGGCCAGCCTGATACTCAGCTGGAGCAAACCCAGGAATCCGGCGGCAGCACCTTTACTCCGGACTATGAACCGGAAGAAAAACCGGCAGACCAGCGCAATTTGCAGCCTACTAAAGGTCAGGATGCTGATATCAGTACTGACGGGGGTTAGTCAGATATTGTGGGAGCGAGCTTGCTCGCGAAGAGGCAGGTACAGCCAACATATATGCTTACGAGAAACACTGCCTTCGCAAGCAAGCTTGCTCCCACATAGCTCGTGCTTAATTAATACAAAACATTGCACAGTCCTGCCGTAAACCGGCAGGATCGCTCTGGTGCCTGCGTCGCAGGCCTCGTCCCTGCGAGAAAACCTTCCGGAGCGTTGTTGGTAATGTCTCAACTCACACCCGATTTGACGGTTCCCACCAGCAACAAACTGACCCCGCTCGAATTTCGCGGGATGGTTGCCATCCTGATTTCGATTGCCCTGGCAACGCTCGATACCGCCATCGCCAATACCGCCCTGCCCGCCATCGCGGCAGACCTGAATGCCTCGCCCGCCGCTTCCGTCTGGATCATCAACGCCTATCAACTGGCGGCCGTGGCGACCTTGCTGCCGTTTGCCGCGCTGGGCGGTGTGATCGGCCATCGCAAGGTGTATCTCGGCGGCCTGATTCTGTTCGTGGTGTCTTCGGCGCTCTGCACTTTTTCATGGTCGCTGCCGACCCTGACCATCGCCCGGGTTTTGCAAGGTTTGGGCGCCAGCGCAATCATGAGCGTCAACGCGGCATTGATCAGTTCAATTTTTACCCGTGAACGTCTGGGCCGAGGCCTGGGCATGAATGCTTTGGTGGTCGGCACGTCATTCGCAGCCGGGCCGACTATCGCCTCGCTGGTGCTGTCCGTGGCGAACTGGCCATGGCTGTTCGCGATCAACCTGCCCATCGGCGTGTTCGCCCTGGTATTTGCCTGGAACTCCCTGCCAGCCGCCAAACCGGGCACCCTGACCTTTGATCCCCTGACCGCGATGCTTAACGTCATCACGTTCGGCGCGCTGATTTTCGCCCTCAGCCAGGCGGCGCAGCTGGGATCGTGGTACAGCGTGTGGATCGCGCTGGCTGTTTTTCTGGTCGGGTTCGTGCTGATGCTGCGCCGCGAAGCCGGCCACCCCGCGCCGATGTTCCCACTGGATTTGCTCAAACGCCCGATGTTTGCCTTGTCAGCCCTGACCGCGTTCTGTTCATTCGCCACCCAAGGCCTGGCATTCGTGGCTCTGCCGTTTTTCTTCGAATCAGTCCTGGCCCGCGACCCGGTGCAAACCGGATTTCTGATGACGCCCTGGTCGGTGGTCGTGGCCATGATCGCACCGTTTGCCGGACGTCTTTCCGATCGTTACGCGCCGGGCCTGCTGGGCGGCATCGGTCTGGCGATCCTCTGTGCGGGCATGGTTTCCCTGGCATTCATGTCAGCCGACGCTTCGGCCTGGGAAATCTGTGTGCGCATGATTATCTGCGGTTTGGGGTTTGGCTTCTTTCAGGCGCCCAACCAGAAGGCACTGATGACCAGCGCGCCCAGGGAACGGTCCAGCGGCGCCAGTGGCACCATTGCCACTGCACGCCTGATTGGTCAGGCGACCGGTGCGGCGCTGGTCGCCTTCAGTTTCGGCATCTCCGGCGAGCACGGGCCGGTACTGGCGCTGAGCATCGGTGCCGGTTTCGCGGCGGTGGGCAGCATCGCCAGCGGCCTGCGACTGGTGACCAAAAACCAGCCAGGTTCGACACCAGCCTGACTACCGCAGGCCGGAATAACGACAAAATTTCGCAGAGAGTTGATCAGGGTCAGAAAAAAATGTCTGCGTTCCACGACATCTTGGCTATGATGGCACATAGCCTTCAGTTAGCCTCTCGACCGTTCTCTGAGAAGACCCATGCACCACACCCTACAAGCAGAGCACCAACGCCTGGCCGCAGTGCGCGCGGTGCAGTGGCTGGAGACGGCCAACAACGAAAACTTCGATCGCATCTGCCGCCTTGCGGCCGCTTATTTCGATGTACCGACGGTCCTGGTTTCCCTGGTCGAGGCCGACCGACAGTGGTTCGCTGCGCGAGTGGGTTTTGTCCAGAGTGAAACCTCTATCATCCAGTCCTTCTGCGCCCACACCGCCAGACAGCAGGGCGTGATGCAGATCATCGATGCCTGCGAAGACACGCGCTTTGCCGACAACGACCTGGTAACCGCTCAGGACGGCATTCGCTTTTATGCCGGCGCGCCGTTGCTGACCCGCGACGGACATGCTCTGGGCAGCCTGTGCATTATCGACAAGTCGCCTCATCAGCTGAGCCATATCGAAATCCGCGTGCTGGAAGATCTGGCCGAGATGGTTATCTCGCAGATCGAACAACGGCAAATGATCCTGACGCGCAACCCGTTCTCGGGATTACCCAACCTGCGGCAGTTTCTGACTGACCATCAGGAACCCTGGCTGAACGCAGAATTCCCTGGCCGTCTGTTGGCCTTGATCGAGATCGTCGACAGTCAATACGAAACGGAACTGGCCCCGCTCAACAACATGACGTCCCTGCAGATGCGCGCCCAGGACATCGCCGGTCGCCTGGAGCAAGTGCTGCTCAGCAGCGTGGGCGTCTACCACGTCAGTGAACGCCATTGTTGCCTGCTCTTGCCGACCAACCGGGCAGATAAAACCGAGCTGATCCAGATCTTGAGCACGCTGATCTGCGAGCCATGTGCCGAGGACTCGATTTCGACCTTGCCCGCCACGCGCATGGGCCTCGCGTCTTGCGAAGACGGTAGCCAGTCCATGGGCGAGCTGCTGCGTAAAGCCCGGCACGCCGTAGAAGCCGCCAGTCGCGACGGCATCGACTGGGCGCTCTGGGACGAAAACGAGAACTGCGCGAGCCGCCGCGCGCTGGCCCTGAGCCAGGACGTGGTCACAGCGCTCGCCAACGGCGACATCTATCTGATGTTTCAACCGCGCTTTCGTCTGGAGGATGGCCGCCAGGTGAGTGCCGAAGCGCTGCTGCGCTGGAATCACAGCACATTGGGGCCAGTTTCGCCTGCGGAGTTTATCCCGCTGATCGAGCGCTCGGGACAGATCAGCACGGTGACCCGTTGGGTCATTGATAAGGCGCTGGCCGCCGCAGCCGAGTGGGAGGATCGCGAATCGAAAGTCTCGTTGAACCTGTCGGCGCTGGACTTCCAGTCCATGGACATCGCCAATGCACTGCGCGATAGCTGCGAGCGGCGCGGGATTGCCCCGCATCGGGTCGAAGTGGAAATTACCGAAGGCGAGTGGATCAGGGCGAGCACCACTGTGCTCGGCCAGTTGTCAGACATTCGCGCCCTGGGCGTTGATGTGGCTATCGATGACTTCGGCACCGGTTACAGCAACTTCGCCTACCTGCACGAAATCCCGGCCAATGTGATCAAGCTGGACAAGTCGATCATCACAGACCTGGAAAACAAACCGCGCAATCGCATCATTGCCCAGTCGATCTTCAAACTGGCCCATGAACTGGGTTACCGCACCGTCGCCGAAGGCATCGAGACCTTCCAGTGCATGGATCTGGTGAGGAGCTTCGGCTGCCATGAAGCCCAGGGCTTCTTCTTCTGCCGCCCGCTTTCCGGCGAGCAAATCAAGGGCCTGACGGTTGGCAGCCATATCAAATTGCGCGCTTGAGCTGTGGTTTACTTGTCGTCGTCGTAAGGCGGGTATTGATCGTCATCCACGCGCTTCTCCGAGCCAACGTCCTGACCGTCATCAGGCGCCTTGGCCGGACCTATGGGATCGATTTGCGGGTCGGCAACGTCTGGTGAATCGGGATCGAAGCCGGGATCATTCCGGGGATCATGCTGATTTGTCGCCACGTTGGTCATCAGAGGCACCTCACACCAAGAGCCCGGAGACACCCGGGCCATGATTATCGGAAGCCTGCCAGCCAATAGAGTGCTGCGCGCCTGACCAATGGTCGTCCTGACTCACGCCCCTGGAACGATCAGCGTCAAGCCTTGATGGCCGTCACGGTCATTTCCACGAGCCAACCCGGCGGGACCAGACGGATAACCTGGGCACGGGTTCGGGTGGGCACGTTGGGCTGAGCGGGTGTGCCGAAATACTGGTTGTAGATGGCCGAGAACCCCTCGAAATCCGCAACGCCGTCCGCAGCCGGGTCCGCCACCAGAAGCGCCTGCATGCTGACAATGTCGCCCAGTCCATAACCGTGGCGCGTCAACGTCGCTTCGATTTGCCGGATCACGCTCAGCGTCTGCATCGCCGTATCGCCGTAAGCCTGCACCGAACCCGCTGGCGCGGCGTCGTTGGCAACCTGTGGCCCGACGCCACTTAACACCAGTTGACGCGCATTCAGCGGCACCTCAATGGCTTCAGCGAACTCCCTGGCCCATGGCTCACTGACGCTGGCGGGGTGCAGGTGTCGGATGAGGGGATTGTTGGCTTGAGTTGTCATGTGAAACGGACTCCTGTCGAACGAGTATGGACAAGGCTCAGCGGCGTGGCTGCGCCTACCGGTATTTGCGAACTAGCGACCTTCCAGCAGCAGCGCAGCCTGATCGAGCAGTGCCAGCGGGTTCTCGGCCTTGTGAATATCCACCGAGAGCAACTGGCGAAAACGTCGCGCCCCCGGAAAACCCTGGCCCAGACCCAGCACATGGCGGGTGATGTGATGCATCGAGCCGCCGCTGGCAATGTGCGCCGCAATGTAGGGACGCAAGGCGGCCAAGGCTTCAGCCCGACTGATCACCGGCGCGTTACTGGCAAACAACTGCTGGTCGACCTGCGCCAGCACATAAGGATTGTGATACGCCTCGCGGCCGAGCATTACGCCGTCGAAAATCTGCAAGTGCTCCTGACAGTGCTCAAGGGTCTTGATGCCACCGTTGAGGATGATTTCCAGGTCGGGGAAATCAGCTTTCAGTTGCGCCACAACATCGTAACGCAACGGTGGAATATCCCGATTTTCCTTGGGCGACAGGCCTTCCAGAATCGCGATCCGCGCATGCACGGTAAAACTGGTGCAACCTGCGTCCCGCACCGTACCGACGAAATCGCACAGCTGTGCGTAACTGTCCCGGCCGTTGATGCCGATGCGATGCTTGACCGTGACCGGAATCGCGACCCGATCCTGCATGGCCTTGACGCAATCGGCCACCCGTTGCGGGTGCGCCATCAGGCAGGCGCCGATCATGTTGTTCTGCACCCGGTCACTGGGGCAACCGACGTTCAGATTGACCTCGTCATATCCCGCGTCCTGCGCCAAATGGGCACACGCCGCCAGCTCGGCCGGAACGCTGCCGCCCAGTTGCAACGCCAAAGGATGCTCGGCCTCGTCATGGCGCAGGAAACGTTCATGGTCACCATTGAGCAACGCGCCAGTGGTAACCATTTCGGTATACAACAACGCATTTTTCGACAGCAGGCGCAGGAAAAACCGGCAATGGCGGTCAGTCCAGTCCATCATGGGGGCAACGGAAAACCGACGGGAAAGCGAAGAGGCGGGATTCATCTGCGTGGCGGTTGTCTGTGACATTAGCTCAACGTGTCTCGAAGTCTGTGTGGCGAAGGGCTGCAAGTCTACCAAGAGAACTCCGCATCAGGGAAAAACGCCGAACGCCAGCGGTCCAGGTTTCTCAATTTGCCGGGAACAAGCAGCCTGACTGAGGCTCAAAACCAGCACAATCGAGTCGTTGCCCTCTCGCGGATTTACACAGCTCGCTTGAGAGGCTGGCAATGCTCGGGTAATGTCATCCAACCGCACAGGACAGAGCACACTCATGACTTCCAAGCTGGATCAACTCAAAGAATTCACCACCGTTGTCGCCGACACTGGCGATTTCGCAGCGATTGAAAAGCTCAAGCCGGTCGATGCCACGACCAACCCTTCCCTGCTGCTCAAAGCCGCATCGAGCGACAGCAACAGCGACCGCCTGAAAGAAGCGTTCAGCGGCAGCAACGGCGATATCAATCTGGCCTGTGACCGTTTCTCCGTCGCTATCGGCCAGGAAATCCTCAAGGTTGTGCCGGGTCGCGTGTCCACCGAAGTCGATGCGCGCCTGTCCTTCGACACCAACGCCTGCATCGAGCGCGCCGAGCGCCTGGTCAGCCTGTACGACAAGGCGGGCATCGGCAAGGATCGCATCCTGATCAAGCTGGCATCGACCTGGGAAGGCATCCGTGCCGCCGAAGTACTGGAAAAGAAAGGCATCCAGTGCAACCTGACCCTGCTGTTCTCCTTCGCCCAGGCCCAGGCCTGCGCCGATGCCGGTGTGTTCCTGATTTCGCCGTTCGTGGGCCGCATCTACGACTGGTACAAGAAAGCCGAAGGCAAGGACTATGTCGGCGCCGAAGATCCGGGCGTGCAATCCGTGACCCGCATCTACAACTACTACAAGTCCAATGACTACAAGACCGTGGTCATGGGCGCCAGCTTCCGCAATATCAGCCAGATCGAACAGCTGGCCGGTTGCGACCGCTTGACCATCAGCACCGACCTCTTGCAGAAGCTGGCCGACGACACCGGCCCGCTGCAGCGCAAGCTGGCGCCGGGCAATGCCGGTGAGCCACGTCAAACCCTGACCGAAAGCCAGTTCCGCTGGGCTTCCAACGAAGACGCGATGGCCACCGAAAAACTGGCCGAAGGCATTCGTCAATTTGCTCGCGATCAGGAAAAGCTTGAGGCGTTGCTCTCAGCCAAGGTCTGAATGCACTAAAGGGCGACACCCTCGCGGGTGTCGCCCTTTTTAATGCCTGCGATTTGGCGCTACCTAGTGACGTTCGAGGGCGTTGACCAGATCGTGAAAGGCTTCACGGTTGGAATCGTTGAGGCCCATGAGGATCTTGTGCGCTTCCAGCACTTTGGCCTTGACCACTTCCTCGCACTGATCCTGGGATGGCAGATCCGTCAGGCACTCAGGACGCGGAATCGGGCGGTCGACGATGTTGAACACCTGATCGAAACCCATCGACTGCAAAAGCCGGGTGATGTCTTCATGGGTGGTCACGACCGTCGGCAACAGCCCGACTTTTTGCCGAGACAAAATCGACAGCTTGGCCAGCAGGCCGAGCGTCGTACTGTCGATGCTGCGGGTTTCGGTCAGATCGATGACGACGGCCGAAAAATTCAGCGCAGTGAAAATTCGTTCAATCGTCGCATCCAAAGCCGAACAAAGGGTCAGACGCACTTCCCCAACGAACTTCAGGACGAAGGTGCCGTCCTGCTCGGCGAACTGGATTCTACCGGTACTCATTCAAGGTTCCTGCTCAGCACTAACAAGGCGATATCATCCGGCATCTCCCCTAGCGTGGCCAATCCAAAAATCTGCCGCAGGCCATCCAGGCTGCCGCCCGCCGTTTTTACCAACTCTGGTAGTACGGCCTCTTTCTCTTTCAGTGTATCACCGGGCAAAAGGTCCAGAATGCCATCTGATAGCAGAGTCAAGCTGAACGACTCCGGCAAATCAACTTCATGGTCCTGATAAGTCGCCTCATTGAACAAGCCGACTGGCAAGCCACGACCGCCCAGATAGCGCGCCTCACCCGGCGTGTACAGCACCGGCAACGGCAAATGGCCGCCCACCGCGTAGGTCAATTTGCCGGTCTCTTCATCGATGACACCGCCAACCATGGTCACGTGTTTGCCCAGCTTACAGCTGATCAAGCCTCGGTTGATATGGCCAAGCACATCCGACGGCTTAAATTCCGGCAAAGTGCCACCACGCTTGGATTCGAACAACAGCCGCGTGGTCATGAACTTCAGCAACACCGTAATGAACGCCGAAGAAGCGCCATGCCCGGAAACATCCGCCAGATAGAACGCAACCCGGCGCTCATCGACACGAAAATAATCCACGAAATCCCCGGACAGGTACAACGACGGGATGATTTCGTGGGCAAACTTGAATTCATCGATCGCCCAGGGGCTGATCGGCAACATGTTCATCTGCACCTGGCGACCGGCATCCTGGTCTTCCTGCAACAGATGAAGACTGGCTTCGAGTTCGCGATTGGCGGTTTCGAGTTTTTGCCGATAAACCTGGTTTTCCTGCAACAGGCGGGCACGATCCAGTGCGCGGCGGACCGAGTGCTCGAGGACCGCAAGGTCTTCAAGAGGCTTGATCAGGTAATCAGCAGCGCCCAGACGCAGCGCTTCGACCGCGTCATTCATGACACCGGCGCCCGAGACGACGATGACCGGCGTTTCGGGAGCAAGGCTGGTGACCTGACGGATCAGTTCGAGTCCACCCATCTGGGGCATGCGCAAGTCGCAGATCACCAGATCAGGCTTTTCCTTCTCGAACAGCTCGATACCCTGCAAGCCATTACTCGCTTGCAGGACGCTGAAGCCACTGTCTTCCAAATAGGCGGCGAGGCTAGCTCGCACCACTTCGTCGTCATCGATTATCAGCAGCGTGGCACTGGTTTTTTGCATGTGGGCAAACGGCGCCAGATTAGGTTGGCGTAAACGACTCGTTGTACGGGTCAGCTTACTGGATTCGCTTCTAGCCTCTCTGAACCGCGCGCCGTGCTTTTCGCCCTGCGCATGCCATTTCAGAGGTGCCCTTCAAGGCGCAGACGGTACTCCCATCCGCCGGGCGTTTCAAGCGTGCTCCGGCGGTCGCTTTGCGTCTTTACATCGCAAATCACCCAGAGTTATAAGAACAGGCAAATAAGCAACTAAAGTGAAGGACAAACCATGAGCCGAAATGATCGAGACTACGACGAAAAGCGCGATTACATCCGCATGCGTGTGGATGCCGACATCAGCTTGCTGTATGCCGGCCAGATCATTCCCGCCGTATGCATTGATTTGTCCAGCTCTGGCATGCAGGTGCAGGCGCCGCGCACCTTCAGGATCGGCGACAAGCTGAGCGTCAGAATCGATTCGGAGCACGCCGCACTCAAAGGCCTTGAGGCGGAAACGGAAGTGGTCTGGCTGACCGACCTGGAAGACGGCGGGCAGAAACTGGGGCTGACCATTGTGTCCATGAGCTGAACCGCTGCGGAACGGGTTCACACTTCACAAAGAATAAAGGCGACCCTGAGGTCGCCTTTATTCATTCAAGCACGGGCGATCAGAAATCGTCCTTGACCTGACCATCCTTGACCTTGAACTCGCGATTCTGCAGATACGCATTGCGGATGAAGGTGTATTTGTCACCGGTGATCAGGCGTTCGGCCGACAGCAGGCTGGCGCGGGTATCGACGATGTTCACGGCGCGTGCGCTGTTACGGGTCGGTACGTGATCAATGTAGTGATACGCCGAAGTGTAGGTGTCCGGGTAAAGCGCAACCGTGTCACGCACGGTGCTTGGGCCGAGCAATGGCAGCATTACAAACGGACCGCTTCCTACACCCCAGTAACCCAGCGTCTGACCGAAGTCTTCATCGTTACGTTGCAGGCCCATTTTGGTCCCCACATCGATGAAGCCCAGCACGCCAAAAGTGGTGTTGAAGATCAGGCGAGCCGTGTCCACGCCAGCGTCGGCAGGTTTGGCCTGCAGAACGTTGTTGGCCAGATTGCGCACGTCACCGATGTTATTGAAAAAGTTATGCACGCCGTCTTCGACAAACTGCGGGGTGATGTATTGGTAGCCCTGTGCAATCGGCTTCAAGGCATAGGTATCGATCGTATCGTTGAAACGGAAGATGGCGCGGTTGACGCCTTCCCATGGATCTTCCTCGGCAGCCTGAGCGGCCATCGGAACCAGCGCTACACCGGCGCAAAAACACAGCTGAGCCAGACGATCAAATAAGCCTGCACCGGTCAAGGGCATAGCTGACACTCCTAGTCAAAGTAATCAAGCGGGTGCTACGCCCCCACGTCAAGGCGGGCAGTATAAAGCCATATCGGCAAAATAAGGCAGCATCACTGACGGCCAGGACTGTCAGAGCAGCAAAACATTTTAAACACCATCATCAGACGTTCATCTCGGTGTCACAAAAGGCCAGTAGCGTTTCTCGGTATTTCAGAGAGATCACCATGCTCGCGCCGGTCACAGCCCCCCTGCCCGCCTTTACCGCCGTACTGTTCGGCCTGAGTGGCTGCCTGGTGGATTTCGGCGCGCAAGCCTCGAAAAAGCTGGTCAGCAGCGACCAGGGCCAGGCTACGGCAGGCGCTCTTCAGGTATTGCAAAGTCTGAGCAGACAAGGCGTTCCCTGCGCGTGGCTGGATGAATTACCGGAAACAGTCAGCGAATTGCTCGCACGTTCGCTGACGTCATTGATCGTGCCGGCTCCAAAGGCATCGACGCCTTGGCCTGCCCCGAACGCCTGCTGGCAGGCGCTCATGGCATTGGGCGTCAATCAGCTCGACGGCAGCGTGTTGGTCAGTGGCGAACCGAAACTGTTGCAGGCAGGCCTCAACGCCGGGTTATGGACGGTCGGCCTCGCGTCCTGCGGCTCGCTGTGCGGGTTGTCTCATGCACAATGGCAAGCACTGAGCAACGCCGAGCGCGAATACCGTCGCGGCCAGGCCACCTTGCAGCTCTACGCATTGGGCGTGCATTCGGTGATCGATCATCTGGGGGAGTTTGAATCCTGCCTGGCCGACATCGCCTTACGCCGCAGCAAAGGCGAAAAACCCTGATCTGTGTCTCTGCGTTGATCAACATCATGCAGGCCGCGGCGTAGTGGATTAGTCTTACACCCATAGCGGACCTTTAGCCCAGCGACGAGGTCCATGGGACAGACTTATCAATGAAGGAGCACGTCATGCCTGCCCGCGAACTGCAAGAACAACTCAATACCCTGCGCGAGCAACTGGAGCAGAACCCGCCGCTGTCCGAGAGCGAACGCGAAAACCTGCATCAGCTGATGCAACAGATCGAATCGCAAATCGAACTGGAAAGCGCCACCCAGGATTCCAATCTTGCTGACGACGTCAACCTGGCGGTAGAACGCTTCGAACTTGACCACCCAGGCATTGCCGGGACCTTGCGCAACATCATCGTTACGCTGGGCAATATCGGGATTTGATCTGACTCACCCCCGTGGGAGCGAGCTTGCTCGCGAAGACAATCATTCAAACGCTGACAATCCCATTGAATGTATTGACGCCTTCGCGAGCAAGCTCGCTCCCACAAACTGGTGCGATCTACTGCCTCGCCAACCGGCGGTTCTCGAAACTGATCGTTTCAGTGCTGCGATACGGATTTATATCCAGCCCGCCACGGCGCACATAGCGCGCGTACACGGTCAGTTTTTCCGGCTTGAGCAGGCGTTGCAGATCCAGAAAGATGCGCTCGACACATTGCTCGTGAAAATCCGAATGTTGCCTGAAGCTCACGATGTACGCCAACAGGCTCGCGTGATCCAGCGCCGCGCCCCGGTACTCCACCGCAACGCTGCCCCAATCCGGCTGACTGGTCACCGGACAATTGGATTTGAGCAGGTGACTGTGTACCGCCTCCTCCACCACTCGCAAATCATCGCAACGCAGTAATTCCGGTTGCGGGCGGTCGTAACTGTGAATCGTCACATCCAGATCATCAATGCACACGCCCGGCAGCGCCGCGACGCCCTCAGCTTCGATATCGGCCAGGCTGCGAATCCGCACGCCCACTGGCTTGCCCGCTGCTGCGGACAGATCCTTCTCAAGGGTGGCCACCAGCTCGGCGCGATCGGCGAACGGCGTCTGGTTCAGCGAGTTCAGGTACAGCTTGAAGGACTTGGATTCGATGATATTCGGCGAATCCGCCGGGATACTGAATTCGGCAATCGCCACCACCGGCTTGCCGGATGGCAGCAGCCAGGACAATTCGAAGCAGTTCCAGAAATCGACACCCTGATACGGCAAGGTCTGCGCCGTCAGCCCCAACTCGGCCCATTTGGCAGCGCGAGGGATGGGAAACAGCAGCGACGGCGTGTAGGTGGCGATGTATTCACTGGACTTGCCCAGCGGCGAGTGTTCGGCTGCGGGATGCATGACGGTACCTGGATCACATGAAACGGACGGAATAGACCGGCAGTTTATAGACTTTATGCCCGGTTTTCAGCGACTACTCGGTGATCGTCAGCTTGCCCACCATTCCGGCCTGATAGTGACCGGGGATATTGCAGGCAAATTCAAGGTTGCTGGCTTTGGCAAAGGTCCAGGTCAGCTCGGCGGTTTTACCCGGCTCGACGAACACGCTGTTGGGATCATCATGCTGCATCGCCATCTTGCCATTGCCCATCTCATGCGCCATGTCCTTATGACTCATCGTGGTTGGCGTCAGCATGCCGCTTTCCTGCATCTTGAGCATTTCTTGCTGATGCCGCGCGTGCATGGCCGCATCGCCAAGATTGAACTCATGCAGCAACTGGCCTTTGTTGACCAACACGAACCGCACCGTCTCACCGGCTTTGACCTGCACGGACTTGGGCTCGAAATACATATCACCCAGCGTCAATTCAACGGTTCGGGTCGCCTGTGCCGCAGGCGCAGCATGGCCGAAGTCAAACGACGCCGCTGGCGATGCGAGCAATGGCTGACTCGCTGCCAGCATTGCAATGACCAGCGTGAGGTGTGCGAGGGAACGCATAGGTGTCTCCAAATGAGCGACAATCGATCGTCACACATTACAAGCCGGGCACTGGCGGCGAGCTGACGACAAGATTACAACTTTGTCAGGTTGGCACCTGTTAACGCCACCCGCGCTATAAAGCAGCCTTCGTTGAAGCTTATGAGTCACTCATGAAATTACTGATCGTCGAAGATCAACCGAAAACCGGCCATTACCTGCGCCAAGGCTTGAGCGAAGCAGGCTTCAGTACCGAACTGGTGGCTGACGGCAATACCGGCCAACACCTGGCGCTGACCGGCGACTACGCGCTGTTGATTCTCGACGTGATGCTGCCGGGCCGAAGTGGCTGGCAGATCCTGCAAGCCGTGCGCAGCGCCGGTCTGGAGACACCGGTGTTGTTCCTGACCGCGCGGGATGCCGTGGACGATCGGGTCAAGGGCCTGGAACTGGGGGCCGACGACTATTTGATCAAGCCTTTCGCCTTCTCTGAACTGCTCGCCCGGGTGCGCACTCTGCTGCGGCGTGGCAACAGCGTCGCTCAGGAAACCCACTTGCAACTCGCGGACCTGCGCCTGGACTTGCTGCGTCGGCGCGTCGAACGTAACGCCAGACGCATCGACCTGACCGCCAAGGAGTTTGCCCTGCTGGAACTGCTTATGCGCCGCCAGGGCGAAGTGCTGCCCAAGTCGCTGATTGCTTCACAGGTCTGGGACATGAATTTCGACAGCGATACCAACGTAATCGAAGTCGCGATACGCCGCCTGCGCCTGAAAATTGATGACGATTTTCCCAACAAGCTCATTCATACCGTGCGCGGCATGGGTTACGTGCTTGAAGAGCGCCCCTCGTGATTCGCCGAATCTCCCTGGCCAGCCGCCTGGCGCTGCTGTTTGCAGCCTGCACCGCCGTAGTCTCCCTGACCGCTGGCGTGCTGTTCAATCACGCCAGCGAAACGCATTTCATGGAACTGGACCAGCAATTGCTCGACAGCAAACTGCCGCAGTTGCGCAGCGCGTTGAACGGTGTAGCGACTCGTGCAGGATTCATCGCCCGAGAAGCGCAGCTGCGCGCGGAACTGGGCCGTCAGCCGGACCTTTCGTTACGGGTCAGCGGCGCCGACGGCGCTATCTGGTTTGATAATTCGAACCTGAAAGTCGAGCAACCCGCTCACTCGGGGCTGCACACCCTGAGTGATTCCGAGGCGGCCTATCGTATCTATAGCGTGCCGTTGCGGGAGCAGTCGGCTGATTCGCCACAGCTGACGCTGATGCTGGACATCACCCATCACCAGCACTTCCTGCAACGCATGCAGCGTTTGATCTGGCTGACCATCGGCCTGTCGGCGCTGGCCACTGCGCTGCTTGGCGCGTGGGCGGCGCGCAGTGGATTACGCCCGTTGCGCCAGATGAGCCAGATTGCCGCCAGCGTTTCGGCCAGCTCCCTCACCACCCGCCTGCCGCAAGAGCAAATGCCCAGCGAGCTGGCCGAATTGACCCAGGCCTTCAACGCCATGCTCGGTCGGCTGGAGGATGCCTTTGAGCGCCTCTCGGCATTTTCCGCCGACATCGCCCACGAATTGCGCACGCCGTTATCCAATTTGCTGACCCACACCCAAGTAATCCTGACCCGCGAGCGCCCGCTGGAAGATTATCGTGAGGCGTTGTTGGGCAACCTGGAAGAAGTGCAAGGCATGGCGCAGATGGTCAATGACATGCTGTACCTGGCCAAGGCTGAGCATGGCTTGTTGATTCCGGTGCGCGAACACTTGCAACTGCATGAAGAAGCCAACGCAGTGCTGGAATTTTTCGCACCGCTGGCCGAAGACGCGCAAGTCAGCATGAGCTGCGAAGGACAAGCCACCCTTGCAGGCGACCGCACGATGCTGCGTCGGGTTTTTTCCAACCTGCTGGACAACGCCCTGCGCTTCACCCCGGCAGATGGCTACGTGAAGGTGAACCTTGGCCATGCGCCAAGCGGGGTTGCGATCAGCATTGAAAACAGCGGCCGGACGATTGACCCAGAAACGCTGCTGCGACTGTTCGACCGTTTCTATCGCGCCGACCCGGCTCGCCGGGAAAGCAATGAACATGCGGGATTGGGCCTGGCGATCACCCGCTCGATCATCCAGGCCCATGGCGGGACGATTCGCTGTGAGTCAGCCAAGGGTGTGACGCGATTTGTGATTGAGTTGCCGATTTAATGAAACATGTAAAACCATTGTAGGAGCGTTCGGAGGTTACGACGGCCGCGAAGCGGTGGGTCAGACAGACCGCTAGCGCAGCCTCGCGCTGCTCGGAAGCTCCCACAAAAGCATGCATCGGACACAGACCTCGTGGGAGCG
>NZ_JAFCXH010000041.1:0-33702 GCF_049898225.1 Pseudomonas sp. DSP3-2-3
ACACCCATACCCGGAGGATCGCTTCGCGTCACGTACCCAAGGCAGGAGCCGTATGCGGTAGTTCCGCACGTACGGATCTGTGCGGGGGGCGGCAGATAACTGCCGTCCCTACCGCGCCCCTTACGAGTTCCGGCTGCTACCTAGAGATTTTTTACGTTTTCTTTATATTCCTTCCTCTCGATCTATCTAGAATTTACGGGTTTCGCTAGGACGAATCTTACGAGTCTCGATGGCTCGAATAGCCTAGCGCCCAAAACAGCAGTGGCTAAAACTCCGCTGATTAAACACTACGCGCGTGTCGAAGGATTCGTGTATGGCCTCTGGATAGAGTGTAGAGATGCGTCCTACGACAGAGAACCGCCCCCAATGCAGTGAGAACCGTCCTTGACTCAATCGTCGACCATTACCGCGGAAAGTACCGTAAAAAAAAGCACAGCAAGCGGATTGCTGATTGCTGCCATCGGCGTCGTGTATGGAGATATTGGCACCAGCCCCCTGTATACGATGAAGGAGATTTTCGGCGGCCACTACGGGGTTCTACCCACAGAAGCTGGGGTCTATGGCGTTTTGTCACTCATCTTTTGGTCATTGATCTGGGTTGTCACGGTCAAATATGTGCTGTTCATCCTGCGGGCAAATCATCAGGGTGAAGGCGGTATAATGGCCCTGACAGTGCTGGCACGCCGAGCGACCGTCGGTCATCCGCAACTGCAGACAATCTTGGTTATGCTGGGGATCTTTGGCGCCGCTCTTTTCTACGGCGACAGCATGATCACCCCTGCAATCTCGGTACTCTCTGCGGTCGAGGGCCTAGATTTGGCGTTCGAAGGCATCAGCGCGTGGGTCGTGCCATTGGCCACGATTGTTCTGGTCGCGTTGTTCGTGATTCAAAAGCACGGCACTGCGAAGATCGGTGCGTTGTTTGGCCCCGTCATGGTTCTTTGGTTTGTCGTCCTGGGCTGTCTAGGCGTTTACGGCATCGCCCAGCGTCCAGAAGTACTGCAGGCACTGAACCCATTGTGGGCTTTCAATTTTTTCATCAGTCATCCCGGCATTGGCATCACAATTTTGGGTGCGGTGGTGCTCGCTTTGACAGGTGCAGAAGCTCTCTATGCCGACATGGGCCATTTCGGCCGCAAACCGATTGCTAGGGCATGGTTCTTACTGGTGCTGCCAGGCTTGGTGTTGAACTACTTTGGCCAAGGTGCGCTGATACTTGGTACACCGGACGCCGTGCGTAATCCCTTTTATCTGTTGGCACCTGAGTGGGCACTGCTGCCGATGGTCGGGCTATCGACGCTGGCAACTGTCATCGCCTCTCAGGCGGTGATTTCGGGCGCGTTTTCGTTGACCCATCAGGCCATTCAATTGGGCTACGTGCCGCGAATGTTCATTCAACACACCTCCAGCCAAGAGCAAGGGCAGATCTACATCGGGGTCGTGAACTGGGCCTTGATGGTAGGGGTGGTGCTCCTGGTTATCGGCTTTGAGTCATCAGGTGCGTTGGCGGCAGCTTATGGGGTTGCTGTGACTGGCACCATGTTGATCACGACCTTCTTGGCGTCGGCTGTAGCCTTGCTCCTTTGGAAGGCGCCGAGATGGTTTGCCGTTCCTATGCTTCTCGGATTTGTAATCGTCGATGGCCTTTATTTCGCAGCCAACGTGCCGAAGATTTTCCAAGGCGGAGCGTTCCCGGTCATCGCGGGTATTGCACTCTTTGTCCTGATGACAACCTGGAAGCGTGGCCGAGAAATTTTGATGGAGCGATTGGATGAGACTTATCTTCCCCTTCCGGTATTTGTTGCGAGTATTGCAGCTGGCCCGCCGCATCGAGTGCAAGGAACCGCCGTTTTCCTGACGGCAAAATCAGGTGCAGTACCGCATGCGCTTCTGCACAACTTGCTGCACAACCAGGTATTGCATGAGCAAGTTGTACTATTGACTGTGATCTCGGACGAGAGGCCACGGGTGCCGCAGACTGAACGTGTAGAGGTAGAGAGCTGCGGCGAAGGCTTTTATAGGGTAAGCCTAAATTTCGGCTTCATTGAAGAGCCAGACGTGCCGCGCGCGCTGCTCACCTGCCGATTTGATGGATTGGAGTTCGCTCCGATGCGTACAACGTATTTCCTCAGCCGAGAAACCATCATCCCTACCAAACAGATCGGTATGGCACTTTGGAGAGAACGCCTTTTTTCGTTCATGCTGAAGAACGCAAACGGGAGCCTCAGGTACTTCAATTTGCCGGTTAACCGCGTGATCGAGCTAGGTACCCAAGTGGAAATGTAAATAAGGCCGCTTTTCGGGCAACGTAGCGCAGCAGGGGGGGGCGCTCGCCAGTTCGCTGTTGGCGACTCCGCCTTCAGAGCTTTTAAAGTTGGTTAGCGGGATAATAACGCGCCGCTCCTGAAAAGCGATTTCCTGAGCCGCCACGCCATGAACAGACTCAACAACAGCATCCCTGATATCAACGTCGGGAACGTGACCCACCACGGAAACCTCGACGTCATCATGCTGAACTCGGACATGCCGCCGATGCTCGCAATGAGATTCAAAGGCAAGAACACCACGTTGACCACCGTAAGGTTTCGAAGGGTGGCATTCATATTGTTGTTCGCCATATTGCCTCGGGCATCCATCAGAGAAGCGAATACGGTGGAATAGATTTTCGCCTGCTTGTAGCACTGATTATTCTCGATCATCAGGTCGTCCAGCAAAGCGATGACCTGAGCCGGGAATGCATTTCTCTGGGCGTGGTTATGCAGGCGGTCAAGCACGGCTCCGTTACTTTGAATCGCGTTGATGTAGTAGATCAGGCTTTCGCTCAGATTGAACATTTGCAGCAGGTGCTGATTATCAAGAGACGTATCAAATTTCTTATGCAGTTCCCGAGCGATAAGCTTGATAACCCGCAGGTGGCCCAGGTAGTGATGCACGCTGTGGAATAGCAGGTCGATGAGTATGTCCAGCGGGTTGTTCAAGGGCCGATGGGTGCCAGCGGGGCTAAGCAATGAATTTCCTGCCGAAATAACGACCAAGCTATCAACGGAGAATAGAAGACCGAATGAGGAAACCTCAAATGACATGGTCGCGGCGCCCGAGTAGCTTTCAGGACGCTTCCAGATGAGGAACAGCTGACCGTCATGGAATTCGATTCGCGAGACTTCGTCGGGGTCTAAAGCAGAGTCCAGCATATGTGCATCGATGTGAAATTGCCCATGCAAATAAGCGCGCTCTGCGTGGGTCGGGTTAGTACAGAGCAGCAGAGGTGCTTCCTCGGCCGTCGTCTCGTTCAATTTGCCGTCGATTAGGCTATAGCGCTCGATCATTACATCGTCTCTACTGCTGAAGACTTATACGCCATGGCCTTGATGCTTGAGCTCCAGGCGCCGGATGAACTCCTCCAATATTCGGTCGTACAACCCCTCCTGGATGCAAGCATCCTCAATCCCTGCGTCCAGGTTTGGGTTGTCGTTTACCTCAATGACCACAAGGCGGTCATCGGTCTGCTTGAGGTCTACACCGTATAATCCGTCGCCAATCAGGCTGGCAGCATCGACCGCGAGTTTCACCACGTCGGCGGGCACCTCTTCGATGGGCACCGTCTCACACAGGCCGTTGACGTCATTGCTTTGAGCCTTGTGGTTGTAGATTTGCCAATGCCCTTTGGACATGTAGTAGCGGCATGCGTAGAGCGGCTGTCTGTTGAGCACACCGATGCGCCAATCAAATTCTGTGTAGAGGTATTCCTGGGCCAGCAACAACACTGACCGCTCGAATAATTCAGCTGCCGCTTTAGTGAGGTCGGCTTGTGTTTCCACCTTGATGACGCCCTTGGAGAAACAACCGTCAGGGATTTTCAACACGACGGGAAAACCCAAGCGTTCACCAGTCTGTTCCAAATCCTGGATGCGGTCGCGGTAAAGGATTTCAGTGGCCGGCATTCCAAGGTTGTGCTTGTTGAGAAGGTCAGTGAGAAACACCTTGTTGGTACAGCGCAGAATGGACGCCGAATCATCCATGACCACCAAACCTTCGTTCTCAGCTTTCTTAGCGAAACGATAAGTATGGTTATCGACGCTCGTGGTTTCTCGAATGAACAGCGCGTCATATTCGGCCAACCGCGCGTAATCCTTCTTCTCAATCAGCTCAATACCCACCCCCAATCGCCGGCCCGCCTCAACGAACCGCTGAAGCGCCAAGGGATTTGAGGGAGCCAACGCTTCTGCGGGGTCGTGCAAAATCGCCAGATCATAGCGAGACTGACGCAACGAACTGGGCTGCCGCCATATGCGTCGGTTGAACGTATCCAGCGCGTTGGCGAAATCGTATTGCTGCTCCTCACGAAGCTTATGCAACGCACCTATTTTGATTCCGGCAATATGCCAACGTTGGTTTTTGACGAATTCGACCTGCAAAATCGGCGTTGGAAACGTATCAAATAGCTGCTGGGCCAGGTTCTGCAGGGGTATCAAATCAGTCTTGCCAAAGTGGAAACTGAGTGTGAACCCTTCCGTCTCACCATAGGGGTGATTGGATATTGCTTTATCCAACACCTTATCCAGGTCATCTAATACCAGTCCGTACAGTGCCCGCTTGGTCAGTTCGCTGATGGTTCTGACGGAGGGTATGACTTTGTGCCCACGCGCCTCGGCCAACAACGAGCAATAGTAGCCGTGTCCAAGATACTTATAGCTTCGACATAGATTGATGATTTGAACCTGTCCTCCAACGTTTTTGTAGCGCTTATCCTCCAGGTATTCCTGCGCCGTTACGATACTTTCACTGGGTAGGTAACCGAGCCAGTCATCTCGGCGTTCAACGATAACTAATAACTTGCTTGAGGGGGATGTCGCCGCAGACCCACTTTTAACAGGCTGTAAATTAAACTCGACCTTTTGCAAAACTTCCATTACGTTTGAATACACCGAAACCATGATGAAGGGAGCCTTTGGAGTGCAGGTAGGCCTTTAAAACACATTTGAGCTGAGCTGTCCCTCGTCGTTACGATTACTTTACGGTAGAACTATGATATTTAACTATCGCTTTGCGGTCGCGGAAGATATTGATGCTCTTCAACTGTTGGAAAATCAGTGTTTCGAACAGGATCGATTATCTCGGCGCAACTTCCTTTGGATGATTCAGCGCGCCCATGGAAAGTTACTCATTGCTGAAGATGAAACAGGATTGGCCGGTTACTCGCTGGTTCTATTCCATCGAGGAACATCACTGGCGAGATTGTATTCATTGGCGATTGCAACCCGTGCCAGGGGCATGGGCCTGGGATTAGCATTGCTTCAGCGTTCAGAGCAGTTGGCTATCGAACATGAGTGCGCGCACCTGCGCCTTGAGGTACGCCCCGACAATCCATTGGCGGTTCGTTTGTATGAGCGAGCGGGCTACCGTCTATTTGCAGAAGTGGACGATTACTACGAAGACCACGCTCGGGCACTGCGCTACGAGAAGCGCGTGGTCATGCCAGTTGCTGGTAGTGTCATCGCCGTTCCGTATTATTCGCAAACTACAGAATTCACCTGCGGCGCCGCGTCACTGCTTATGAGCATGAGGGCTCTCGACCCTGAACGAGCCTTTTCGCGGGAAGAAGAGATTCAGTTGTGGCGCGAAGCGACGACCATTTTTATGACTTCCGGCCATGGTGGCTGCAGCCCGCATGGATTGGCATTGGCGGCCTGGAGGCGGGGCTTTGATGTGCGCTTGCACGTAAGCCGACCAGGCCCTCTGTTTTTGGATGGAGTGCGCCGTGAGGACAAGAAGTCCGTGATGCGGCTTGTTCATGATGCATTCTGTAGTGAGCTGCAAGCCAGCGGAGTGCAGCAATCCAGGTCTGGTCGCCTGGATCTGCTTCAGATTTTCGGTGCCGGCGGCGTTCCTATCGTTTTAATAAGCAGCTACCGACTAACGCGATCCAAGGCACCCCATTGGGTAGTGGTGACCGGATGCGATGAAGACTTCGTTTACCTCCATGATCCTGACCTTGACCACAGCCGGTATCGCCAGCGACTGGACTGCCAGCACGTGCCGCTAACGCACCAGGAGTTCGAACGGATGAGCGTCTTTGGCAAAGACAAGATCAGGGCAGCGTTGGTGCTTTTTAAGCTAGATATTGACGCTCCAAACGGTAAGTGATTTTGGCAGCTAAGGTTAAGCAACCCAAATATTTTAGCCGTTCAATCGCTACCTAACGACGGTTTTACCCTAATGCGTTCTTTATTACGTGGGTGTTCGCTGGGTTCAGCGTTTAGTACTGTAGAGAGCCTCAGGTGGGGCTGCAGCGCCGAAGTTACAAACAGGGGACGGATGGCTAAGTAGTAATTGGCTAAACGTAACGCGGGGGCATAAGGTGGTTGAATTGCTTTGACACCAATCGTAGGCATTGGGTCAATGCCGCCTTGAGGCCGACGAGGGTTGTGATCGGCCTGGTTGGGATGCATTCATATGATCGAAATCATGTAGTCAACGATCAGGCGAAGCTTGCTGAGGTCGTCTTCGCCTTGGCTGGTGTTTGCAGTGTGAAACGCTTGGCGAACTCGCAAATACAAGTTTTTGGCGGCGCCAGGCAGGATTACATATTTCGCAACTGTATTAGTATCATGATACTTTCCATTAGCACGGTAGAGACCTATGTAGGCACTGTTACTTGCAGTGTGAGTTCCGTAGATATCCATATCGTTGAAATACCGTGCGTGAGCTCAGCCCGGAGATACCAAACGGTTCCATATTTAGATCATAACGAACACCCATTGCCTCATTGGCGGTAAAATCTTCGAGCTAGCTGGCACGAGGAGAGCTGGCCTAAGTAGCCGCGTTCAGTACGATCCCACAGTAGCATAGACTAGGCGTGAACTCAGTACTGCTGATTGTTAACGTGTTTTGTTTTTCTTAGATTCCCTGGCAGTCAAGTATTCGAAAATGAACGAAGCAAAGCCGAATAACCCGATCATTATTATAATCATGGTTCCCAAATCTGAATTGCTCATGCGGATGCTCTCCTGCAATATGTGAGCAAGAAGAGTAAGGCATCCAGATGGAAACTCAATGACTTCTACAATCTCTTTACACGTTGGCAATAATCTTTACGTTAAATATACGGCCAAGCTGATTCCTACCGTTTGGAGGGAGTTGGGTCAAGGTGCAGGCGATACTATCGCAAGGGAAATTAGTCCATAAAAGAGCTGCAGAAAGCTTGCTCACGTTTGTTCCCAGCACCAGCGTATAGGTAGTCGAACGTGTCGAGGGCGATAGTGGCTCGAGAGGTGTTTGGCCAGCAATGCATGCACATCCTGAGTGATTGCATCTGGCGTGAAACGATCTGGCGAAAGGGGCCTAACGCCCTTGGGCAATGCTTTGCGGTTTTCCACATCAAAGTTCCAGGCGCCTCCGACCCGACTGCAGTCTCCATTCAACAATAATCCACTCTTGCGCCACGTCTCTCTGTAAAAGAACTGCCTGCTCAGCTGCTTTTTGCCTAGTGCTCAGTTAAAGAACTCGGTGCGCGTGCAGAGAAAGCAACTATCGGAATACCGCTCAATCGCTAAACCACACTTTTAGGGATCGTTCTAGGTGCCAGTCGCCGCACTCAGTGATGTGTATTTCCTGGCTGCAGTAGTGCCTGCCAACGCCGCAACTCGCTCGGCACCGATCCACTATTTTTCGGATGATCAAGCGTCAAGTACTCCACTCGGATTCCCTGCTTCTGCAGCTCCTCAGCGAAATGCCGCATGGCGCTGAAGGTTAGGGTGTTTTTTTGCGGATGGTGGGGGACATGGCTAGCTTCCTCCATCACCTCGACTAGGAGCGCCGTATCGCTTTTGGTATTCAAACACTGCAGTGAGGTGAGATCGAATGACAGCTGATCACCCAAGATCAGGCGTAGCCGGTGGGATCTCTTCATCGATAAGATCCAGCGTAATTTGAGTTCCCAAGAATCAATTTCCAGCGAGGCGCGCGATAATTTCCCTGGCCCATTGCGTGGCTGAAATTACCCCTCTGAGAACGACAGGATTGGCATCCTAGTTCTTGCTTCTCACCTGCGACGTCCTGCTGCCTGGGGCGGGTTTACGTTCTGAAACTTCACAGTTGCCGTCGCGACAGCGAGCGCTTCCATCAGGATGGGGCAGCCAAGCTAAATGCGGGCGCCAGCGGCAAAAAAGGCGATAGCCAATGTTAAGTAGCGGCCTGGTTAACCGCCATGATAACGGTGTGGCCCAGATACCGAGACCCGCTGCTCGCCAGCTCCAGAGCGTAGCGTCCAGGCCTGTGACCCACGCTCCATCGTCGAACCTGGCGTGCAGTGATGACTCCATATGCTCAAAAGTGAATCCCAGAGATTTAGCGTCGAACGCATCATCACTGATGTCAACAAATAGAAGGCGATTCGGTGTGGCTCGTGCCCTTAGGATCTTGATCTCGCGAGCGCAGAGTGGGCACTCACCGTCAAAATAGAGCGTCAGTGGCCACTGTTTTTTCTTGTACAAATCCAAATACCTTGTATAAGTTATTTACAAGATATTCTCAAAAAAGCACGCTGACAACGGGCGCAACCTTTCGCTATGAAATTAGTTTTTTTGGGGATGCCTTCTTGGCGATTCTGAGGCTGGCTTTCGGCAAGTATTCTCATTAGCTCCGACCGCCCTAGTCATCCATAAATCAGATGGAAACCGGCTAGCCCTTGAGTAGGTAAACAGGCACGTCCGTCCTTGCTTGAAAGCACTGAGCTGTCAATGCAGTGCGTATTACTGACTAGAGGGGCCATTTAGCCTCGAAGTATCGTCAACGCAGCGTGCTTGGCTAATAGCGCCATTCGCGTCAATCCAGTCCCGTACAGGGCATATTTTTCGAGATAGTCATGAAGAAACCGCTTTCGTTGGCCACACGCATAGGGCTTAGCTTCGCAGCGATCTTAGCGCTACTTGTAGTGATAACCGCCATCGGCATTCAGCGCGTTGCGTTTATCGATTCCACCTTGGGCGACGTTAGTGAAAACGCGGCAAAAGTGCAGCGCTATGCCATCAATTTCCGTGGCAGTGTGCATAACCGCGCCATTGCGATCCGAGATGCGGTGCTGGTGGCGAATGACCTAGATCTGGAAAAACACTTGGCGGAGGTTACAACCCTGGAAAAGGCCTACTCCGATTCGGCGGCCCCTATGGATCAGCTGTTCAAGGGCTCAAGCGTGACAGGCGAAGAGGTTCGACTACTGGCTGCTATCAAGGACATCGAACAACAAACCCTAAAATCTACCCAAGCGGTAATCTCCATGCGCCGAGCTGGCGACATTCCGGGAGCCCAGGCATTGCTGATGCGTCAGACTTCTCTGGATTACAGTGAGTGGTTGAAACGCGTGAATGCGCTGATCGACTACGAGGAGGCGTCAATCAAGGCGAAGCTTGGCGCAGTTCAGGCAACCGCAAGCCAGTTCAGTACGCTGATGCTGATCGCGACCGGCATTGCCCTGCTGCTGAGCATTCTTTTGTCGGCTGTGATTATTCGCTTCGTTAAGTCCACGTTGGGCGCGGAGCCCACTGAGGTTGCCTTAGCCATCGAGCGCCTGGCTGCTGGTGATCTGAATCAGGCTATTTCCACAGATTACCCAGGCAGTGTGATGGGCGTGTTGAAAAACGCGCTTGGCCACTTGGCAGAGACTATTCAGCAAGTGCGCAAAGCAGCCCAAGAGGTCAACCACTCGTCTACCCAATTGTCTGCCACCTCATCGGCAAACAATGACCAGATCAGCCTACAGACCCGCGAAGCCGAGCAGGTGGCCACAGCCATCACGCAAATGGCGGCGACTGTTAATGAAGTATCCGGGTATGCCGCGCAAGCAGCTGATGCATCCCGGTTGGCGGATATCGAAGTGGAAAGCGGCAATCGATTGGTTGCAAGCACCACCCTTGCCATTGAACAGCTGGCGGTAGCTCTGGAGCAAACCACGGGTACGGTGAATCAAGTATCCAAGCACAGTGAAAATATCGAGTCAGTGATCGACGTAATCAATTCAATCGCCTCGCAAACCAATTTGCTTGCCTTGAATGCTGCCATCGAGGCAGCGAGAGCTGGAGAGCATGGGCGCGGGTTTGCGGTGGTAGCTGATGAAGTACGTTCTCTGGCCAACCGTACCCAGCAGTCAACCGAGGAAATACGGGAGATGATCAGCACGCTACAAGTAGGTACTGAATCCGCCTCGCAAACCATGCGCGATAGTTGCGAACTGGTGAGCCAAACCGTGGCGCAAACTCGCAGGGCGCAGAGTGCGTTAGCCAAGATCAGCGAGCAGGTGGGCGCGATCAGCGATATGAACGCCCAGATCGCCAGTGCCTCCGCGCAGCAGAACAGCGTGGCCGATGATGTGGCTCAAAACATCAACCGTATTCACGGATCCACGGTGCAATCGGCCAATGGCTCGCGGCAAGTGGCAAAGGCGAGTATGGAACTCGCGCAGTTGGCGGATCGCCTTACAGAGAAAGTAGCGTTCTTCAGCGCGGCTTAGGGTATTCAGGTTGGGATCAGAAGAACTTCGTTGGCGCGTGAAGGTGTGCTGATATCGAGAATTTATAAATTGAACTTTTAAACCTGAACCATGGGGTGCTGCTCAGGTTACGGTGGCTCATCCACCTCGCAATAAGACCACACGTTACATCGCTTTCTGCCCGTCGGACGACCTCAATATGCAGCAGGTCATGCCGATAGACTTGTTATGACCCAAGAGGCGGTTTCCATGTTCAACACCAAAATCAAGAACCAGCTTCAATCTCAGGCAGCTGAGCTGTCGGAGCTGCGCCAAATGCGTGATGGCCTGAACAGTGAAATGCTGACCTTACACATTGATTCGGCTTTTAAAATCACCGCATGCAACGAAAATTTTGCACAGGCTTTGGGCTACAGTCAGGATCGGCTCATAGGTCGTGCCATGGCCGATGTTGTTCCGCAGTACGTATCCAAGCTTCCTTGCTTTCACAACTTTCGAGCAGCAGTAGCCGCAGGTAAGTCCATCTCTGACGAATACAGGTACCTGCATGCTGACGGCTCATTAGTGTGGCTCCATGCACATTGGCAGCCCATAACGGATGCGACTGGCAGTTTGAGTCATATCACCTGCTATGCGACGAATATTACCTCCCGAGTAGAAAAAGCATCGGAAAACGCCTCCTTCATCGACGCATTACTTCGTTCGACGGCGGTCATCGAGTTCGATCTCTCCGGGCATGTACTCATGGCGAATGACCAGTTTTTAAAAGCCATGGGCTACAACCTGGGCCGGGCTAAAGGAAGTCACCACCGTATTTTCTGCAAGCCAGAGGAAGCTTCGTCCCAGAGATACAAAGATTTTTGGTCAACCTTGAACAAGGGCGAGTTTGTTGCTGGCCGATTCGAACGTATTGACAGTCGGGGGCAGACGGTATGGCTGGAAGCGACGTACAACCCGGTTTATGACACCGAGGGAGCGCTCTGCAAGGTAGTTAAGTTTGCGACGGTTGTCACCGACCAGGTTGCCCGTGAACAAGAAGTCAGTGAGGCAGCCCAAACTGCATTTGAAATCTCCCAGCAGACCGACGTTACTGCTCAGCGGGGAGCAGTCGTAGTCAACGATACTATGCACACCATGCGTAAAGTCGCTGTAGATATGCAGGCTGCCTCTGGCGGGGTCGAAGCGCTCGGGAAGCAGTCACTGCTTATCAGCTCGATTATTCAGACGATCAGTAGTATTGCCCAGCAAACCAACCTGTTGGCATTGAATGCTGCGATTGAAGCTGCCCGTGCAGGCGAGCAGGGTCGAGGCTTTGCGGTGGTGGCTGATGAGGTTCGACAATTGGCTGGGCGCACCAGCACTGCTACTGAAGAAATTGCGTCGGTTGTCTTGCAGAACCAGAAGCTGGTGGATGAGACCGTAGCTGCGATGGCAAACAGCAAGTCTCAAGCAGAGCAAGGCCTTGAACTTGCTACGCAGGCAGGTCAGGTAATTGTTGAGATTCAGGATGGCGCCAAGAGGGTAGTCGATGCGGTGGGCAGGTTTGCGACTCAGGTGGCTTAGGTTTTCACACTTGGCACTCTCTGCGTGATCGTTACCTTCGCTAGGTTAGCGACGAGCGCACAGGATGTCTCGATGCTGAGGCAGCTTGCCGGGCCTGCGATGAGTTGTCATCTCCAGAACACGCCGACTATTCTCTTCCGTGATTCTGCATTTGCGCCTACACGCCTAAGTAAACGCAGCGCCGCCGTCATTAACCTCAACGACCTCTCCGGTCTATCCAACTGAGTTGTTTAAAAACAACTGACAGCTGCCTAGGATTAGAGGACTTCACGTGAGCGGTACATGCACGCCTGCTAGAAGGAGCCCGCACGGGCTCCGAAAAACTGAACCGTTATGCGTTCAAGCCGAGAGGTACTCGTCCACAGATTTAACGGTGGCGTAGCCGAACTCAAATGCTGCCATCATCGCCGCATGCGCTTGAGCGGCAGGCACGTTCACGCCGCGAAATGAGAGATCCAGGGTGGCGCAGGCATCATGCAGCACAGTAACCGGATAACCCATGTCCGCCGCAGCACGCACTACAGCGTCGATGCACATGTGGCTCATCGCACCTACCACCACGATATCCTGGACATCGAAAGCATCCAGCTGCTTCTTGATATCAGTGTCTCTGAAGGCGTTGATGTGCTTTTTAACGGTCACGGGTTCTAGACCAACAGGAGCTACAGCGGGTTGTATTTCCGCTCCGCTAGATCCCTTGATAAATATCGTGGCTCCCTCATTATCGGATTCATGCCGTATGTGAAAAACTGGAATGCCTGTAGCTCGTGCGTGGCTAATCACTCGGCTAGCATTCGCCACAGCTGCTTCGATCCCAGACAAAGGCAATTTGCCAGTCGGCAGGTATTCGTTTTGCAGATCAACTACTACAAGGCCTCGTTTCATAACGATCTCCAATTTAGTCACTAATTTGATTTTTCCGTGAAGGCTGATCTGCCTCTCACAGGCTGCGTAAAACTGGGCCGTTGAATAAGCTACTTCTCTTCGTTAGCACCCAGTTGCTTATGGGGGATCACGAGCCGCCTTCAACAGCGGCTCCCGGTGCTTTAAATCAAAACTCCAACGAAGCGCCGTCTTCCGGTATGTCTACGCGACTCTCAATACCCTGCTTTTTGACGTATGTGCGCAATTCTGCGCGGGTCAGGGACATATGGTTGACTGCGTCCATGTGCACGGCGACGATTTTCGCGTTTTTCGCGGCCTGTGTAGCGCGCAGGACATCCTCCTCACCCATGATGATCGCCCCCTTATACCCCGTCATTTTTGCTTTCCCAGCATTAAGGACGATGACCTCGGGGTGATATTTGTCGATGGTCTGGTCGACCTCTTTACGCCAGATAGTGTCACCGGCCAGGTAGAGGGTCTTGTAGCCTGGCGCTTGAAAAGCGACGCCCATAGCTTCGCCCAGAGGTTTCGCGAGGGCTGGCACGGCGAACATTTCGTCGGTGCCATGCTGACCACCAGTCTTGGTGATTTTGACGCCGCCGAATTCAGCCTCGTCAGTCAATACGCGTACACTCTTGAAACCTTGGGAGCGAATCAGCCGCGCATCTTCTTCATGCTGAGTGAACAAAGGGATGTCTTTAGGCAGCGCTTTTTGTGCGGCATCGTCCCAGTGGTCAAGATGTGTATGAGTGACGATTACTGCGTCGACACCAGAGATCACTTCAGTGGGCGACTCGGTCAGATCAACCAGAGGATTGCGGAGGTTGCTTCGGTAGGTATTTTCAAATCCTGGGTAAGTTCCCTTCTTGGCCAGCATCGGGTCGATCAGGAAGGTCGTACCGCCGTAGGAGATTTTCACCGTTGCGTTACGAACTTGCTGCAAGTCCACTTTATGGGATGCGTCCGGTGCCTTGGGGGCGTTTGAGGCAGCAAATGCTGGTGTAGTGGCCGCAGCGCAAGCAATGCTGAGGGCAAGGGGAAGAGTTATAAAGTTCACGAAATTAATCCAATTGATATATCGAGGACACCATTCTTGCCGAATGCTTTGAAGCCTAACAGTGGCCTGAATGACATATTGCGATATAATCGGGCCACACGACCAGTGTCGTCCGGAAATCCGAGAAGGGGTTGATGTACTCCTTCCATCCATCTGCAATACATCACCGTAGAAGGTCGCTCATAATACCTTTGTGCGTTCGATAGCAAGTTCATGGCCAATCCGAGGCTGCCTGATGCAATCCATACGTGTTGCTGTTCTAGCTTTTGACGGCGTCAGTCTGTTCCATCTTTCTGTGCCCGGAGTGGTTCTGGGGGCGGCTCAATCCGCACCTGGTGAAACTCAATACGAGGTCAGCTACTGCGCGGAGACGCCTGGAATGGTGAATAGCGACCAAGGCATCGGCTTAGAGGTAACTCATGGCTTGGAACTGATGGAGGCATCCGACGTAATTGTCATTCCGGCGTGGGGCGACCAATCGGTCGCTGCATCTGCACAGCTTGTGAAAGTCTTACAGCTCGCTAATGCCCAAGAAAAGCTGATCGTCGGGTTATGTCTGGGAGCATTCGTGCTCGGAGATGCCGGGTTACTTGATGGGAAGGAAGCAACCACTCACTGGGCAGTCCGAGAGGAGTTTGCGCGACGTTTCCCTGAGGTTCGCTTCAGGCCGGAGGTGCTCTATGTTAGTGATGGGAATATCATGACCTCTGCGGGAACCGTGGCGGCAATCGATTGTTGCCTGCATCTGATACGCCAGCGCCTCGGTGCTGATGTGGCGAATCGCACCGCGAAGATGCTGGTGACGCCGCCGCATAGGCAAGGAGGCCAGGCTCAATACGTAGAACATCCTGTGCCGCAACTATCTAGCGAGACTCATTTATCTGATGTGCTTGCGTGGGCCCGGATGAACCTGGCCAGTGATCTGTCGCTCGACATCCTGGCGGACATGGCGAAAATGAGTAGGCGCACGTTTACGCGAAAATTTAGGGAGGCCACTGGCAATACCGTCTCAAAATGGTTGAACGCTGAGCGCGTTGTCAGAGCACAAGAACTTCTGGAGACGACTGACTTGCCTATTGAATGTGTTGCCGGTGAGGCAGGGTTTGGAACACCTTTATCGTTGAGGCAACAATTCGGCGTTCATCTTGGCACGTCGCCTTCTGAATATCGGCGAACGTTTTTTCGCGAAATGAAACCGGGCCGGAAGGCGAGCAGCAGTGACCATCCTGCCAAGCCGCCTACTAGCTCCAAGGCTTAATGTTCGACGAGACAGCTGAAAGCCTAAATTCCGATGAAGAAATGTCAGTGTTTGTTTTGATGATTTTGCAAAATCATCCATAACCTTTCCCAAACGACTTGCGGGAGTATTAATGTGGAACCCTCTAGAAATGCGGTAACCGTCCGGCCAAGTCAGTCAGCTTCTTCTATCGCACTGTTATCTGCCAGCGAAGAGCTTTGACGCGATCCCGTATTTACAGTCTCGTGCGCTGCTGGTGATGTCGGAGCGTCAGTCGGGTGGTCATCGACTGCCACGCTCACCGTTCCGCTGAAAGTCTCGGGGCGGTCTTCGTTCCCCCAGATTAACGCTGGTTGAAGGCGCAGAAAGGTAGAGCTCTGCTGCCAGTTTCCCTGGGCGACTAATGCAGTCCAGATGGCTTTGCCTTCTAGTGTGGACTCGACCAGCCCATGCGATTGCAGTTCGTCGAACACCGCGATGTTGGATGAGGGAATGCCCTCAATCGATTGCGACAGCAGATAGGCTCGCAGCTTGTCCGTGACCGTCTTGCTGACCAGCCAGAGTGCATCTTGAGTCAACCAAGCCGCGGCGCCCGGCTGATTGAGTTTCAGTTCGTGCTGGACCAGGTGCCGCAGTCCACTGATCATATGATGTTGCAGTGAATGAATAGGGGCCTGCAGTGCCTTGCTAGGGTTGCCGCCGATGTTCTGCGCGGTGGAGACGCGGTCAGCCTGAATCACCAACTCACCGAGCACGCCGGCACGTTCGTACTGACCGGCCAGGACATACAGCAGGCTGGCCCACAGTGACGGAAAGCCACTGAGCCAATCGAGGATCGGGCGGTCGAGAATCTGGGTGTAGAGCAAACCTGCAGCGGCACCGTGCAGGTGATAGTCGCGACCTTTGACATAGCGAAAACGGTAGGGCTGATCCAGGGAACCCTGCCAAGGATGCCAAAGGCGGCCATCTTGGCGCTCGACCAGCAGGTCCACGGCGATCTTGCCGATGTCATGCAGCAACGCACCATAGGCGATGCCGGCGGACCAGGCATCGGTCTGGGCGGCCTGGCCTTCGGGGGCGGCGCCAGTAGGAAGCAGATACGACTGACGCAGTTTCAAACTGCAAGCGACCAGTTCCAGTCCATGGTCGAGCATGCCGCCGAGATAAGCATGGTGGTGCGTCTCGCTGGCCGGGAGTTGCTGGACTTGTTCGGCGTAGCGATGGATCGGATTTAAGTAGAGCTGGGTGAATTGCGCGTGGGAGAGGGCGGTGTACTGCCAGATGCGATCGAGCAACTGGCGGCGGTGCTCTGCTGCTAACAAATTGTGGGCCGACTCGATGGGCAGGTAACCTTCGGCGACGCTCACGGTCGGCGGCGGAGGGGGCTTCTGCCTTTTGTGGCGAAACAGATTGAGCATCGTGACCTCCGGGAAGTGACTGGGTCATTGGCCTTTTAGCCTTTTCGGATAGCGCTCTTACCTTTGAATCCCCATTCCCTTCCAACCCTTACCCGTCCTTTTGGCTCGTGTCCCTTTGTGCGGCAATCGGGATATTGATACTGCTAGACATCGTTTTGTTAGGGGGCTGGTACGAAAAAGAAAAGAGTCGGTACACTGCAGTGCATATTTTTTGGGTCTTGCCATGAACCTCACCGACGCCACGCTCGTGCTGCTACTCGCGGCACGCATCCATGGGACCGACGAAGCCGTCAGGGCCTCGGCGAAGAGCGTGGTGAAGAAGTTACCGCGCAGTAAACGCGATCTGATCTACAAGGTCATCGACAGTCGAAGTCCGCTCGAGTTGGTGGATTTTCTGGCGCAGAATTTGGATACGTAACGGCACGCTGCGGGTGTGTGCATATCTCATATTCTTAGCGTCAGCGTCCCGCGGCATGGGGATTTTTCTGAGCGCAGAAAAAAGGGCCCAACTCGCGTTGGGCCCTATGAAGCGTTTCCAGCGGTGAGGTAACGATCAAGCTTCATCGTTCATGCATAGTGAGTCATCCAAGACCGCTTGCTTCAATTGCTGCTCCAGGTTGAGTACATACTCCGAGGCGCTTCGGGCCTGGCCACTGGCACGAAAGATCGCGCGTTTGTCAGCTTTGAGCAGGCCGAGCCAGGAGTCGATGTAGCCCTCGTGCCGCAGCTCCCCCTGTATACCGGCGTAGGCACATAAAAAAGCAGCGCCCATCTCTGCGATCAACTCCTCAAACGCCTAGCCTGGCGAGCCGAACGGACAGGCAGAGGTCACGCCTTCGCGATGCAACCGAGCGTGATGCCCGGTCCAGTGCGTCAGCTCATGAAGTGCAGTGGCGTAGTACCCGCCTTCATCGTGAAATTGTGCTTTTGTCGGCAATTGGATGAGATCCCTGATCGGGTGGTAAAAGGCTTCGTCGGCAGGCCGATGAACGATGCGTGCACCTGAACTTAACAGCAGATTTTCCGCGGCGCTGTTGGGCTGGAAGGGATCACTCTGTTCCGTCTCGAGCAAGGTGTCATTGAGCATTTCGAGCCCCTCCGTTTGCTCGATGTTGAACAGAAAATGCGTCCTGAGAATGCCGAAGTGAGCGACCTTGGGTTGACCGCTTTCATCGAGTACGGGTTGGCCTGACTCTGCTTGTTCCTCGCGCTCCATCGGCTTGTAGAGCACCGCCAGAGTGCTGTGCTCACCCTTACGAATGTGTCCGCCAGCTCTTTTGGCTTGATTGAAAGTCAGCCAACGATCTTGAGTGAACCCCTGCAACCTGGCCTCGGCCCAGAGCAGCGGTAAATTGATGCCCGAATAAGGACGTCGCGTGATGGCGTTGACGGGGTAGGGTTGCTGACCGATGTGAGCGGAGCCACTTGAGGACCAGGGTTTCATCTTCAAGGGCGGCTCGGGTTACACCGACGGCACGGTTGGCGTCGGTGTGGATGTCTACGCGGGCCTGGGGCTCAAGCTCGACTCGTCGCCTTCGCGCAGTGGTACCGGATTGCTGCCTGGCGCATACGACCGCGCTGGTGGTCCACGCAATGCCGACCCGCGTTCGGTCGACAATTTTTCCGAGGCCACCGCCGCGCTCAAACTGAAGTATTCCAAGAGTGAACTGAAGGTGGGTGGCCTGTTTCCGAAAATCCCGCTGGTCACCTCCGGGGATTCACGACTGCTGCCGCAATTCTTTGAAGGCGCGATGCTCGACATTCGCGAGTTTGATAATCTTGATATCAGCCTGGGCCAGATGCGCCGCGTCAATCAGCGCGAATTCGCGGGCAGTCGTGAGATTCAGGTGGGCAATTACTACAGCGTGTTCAGCGACCGCTTCAATTACCTGGGCGGTACCTGGCGCATCAACCCGCAATGGACTGCAGGCGCGTGGGGTGGACGTCTGGAAGATGTCTATCAGCAAAACCTGTACACCGTGACCCATACGCAAAAGGCAGGAGAGTGGAACCTGTCGGGTACGCTCAATTACCTCAACACCGGTGAGTCCGGCGCTGAACAGGCTGGCAAACTCGACAGCCGCATGACGTCCGGGATGCTCAGCGCCAACCTGCGTGCGCAGACTTTCCGCATCGGCTACCAGTACAACGCCGGTGACAGTGCACTGCCGTTTATTCACGACACCGACCTGCCGGGAGTGGCTAACGCGGTTCAGGTTCTACGTTTCGACCGTGCCCAGGAGCGCTCGTGGCTAGCGCGCTATGACCTGGATTTTGCCCCGCTCGGCGTGCCCGGCTTGACGGCTTTTGCTCGTTACGTGAAAGGCGACAATTTCAAGGTTGCGGGTCAGGACGCCAGCGAATGGGAGCGCAACCTGGATATCACCTATGTGATTCACCTTGCACTGCGCTGGCGCAATGTCCAGTTGCAAGGGGATGCAACCGGGCGCCGGGATGAAAATCGGGTGATTCTGGCCTATACCTTGCCACTGTTTTAGTCGCCGCAATTGATCACGTTGCCGCACGGCTTGCAGTGCGGCAGCTTTGTTTTATGGAGGTGCATGCATCATGACTCAAACCTGCCAACTCGATGCTGCCATGCAAGCCTATGTCGAGGCCAGCCAACGCTTCTGCCCAGCAGATGGCAGCCTGGCCGCTCGGCGCGAAGCGTTCTTGCGTGCCTGTCGAGCGTGTACGCCGCCTGTGCCTGACGACTGGCGGATCGATGATCTCCAATGGCAGGGATTGCGCTTGCGATGCTACCGACCCGACGACATCCCCCCCCGTGGGAGGCTGGCCAACGCTGCTTTACATCCACGGCGGCGGCTGGGATTTGGGTAGCCTTGATACCCACGACTGGTTTGCATACGCCTTGGGCCAGCGGTTGAGGGTGGCCATCGTCGCGGTCGATTATCGGCTTGCGCCTGAGCATGGCTATCCAGCTCCATTGGAGGATTGCCTGGACGTTTGGCATGGACTGCGGCAGGGACTCCTCGATCCTGATCTCAGTACCGAACGCTTGATGGTCATCGGTGACAGTGCCGGAGGTACGCTGGCGGCGGGTTTGTGTCTGGCCTTGCGACGAGATGGGCATCCTCAGCCGTTGGCCCAGGTACTGATCTATCCGGTTTTGACGGTTGCACAGCAACTTCCATCCATGCAAGAACATGCCAATGCACCGATGATGACAGTGACCGGTCTGGCGAAGTCTCTGGAGGGGTTCCTGCCGAATGCGCAAGACCGACTGGACCCATGCGCCATGCCTTTGGAAGCGAAAGACTTTCGTGGGCTCGCGCCGACGTTCGTTGCCGTGGCGCAAATTGATCCACTGCGAGATCACGGAGTGTCCTATCACGATGTGTTGGCTGCTGATGGCGTGGACACACACTTGCACATCGCGCGAGGCATGGTGCACTCAGGGTTGAGGGCTTTCGGAGCGCCAGCAGTGGAAGCCGCTTGGGACTCCATCGCAATGCTTGTGGAGAAAAAACTGTAGCGTCAGCGCTGCCAACGATGGATTACAAGCCTGCTCTGATCAACTCGCGGCCCTGGTTTGATGTGCTGGGTCCATGGGTGGGAGCCAGCGTCAGGGCCACTGTCGATTATCTGTAGATCTTTAACTCAGTTGCGAATTACAGGGTTTGACTGCCGCTACTTTTAACGGCTGCAGCGACTGCCGCTGAAAGTGAGGTGGTGGTCCTGCCGATCAGCTTCGATAGCTGGTGGCTGTCATCGAAGAGTGCACCCTCGGATGCGCTGACATCGTACCCAGCGACGGCGTGCGCCAGTGGTTCTGGCAGGCCAAAACCTGTTAGTGCATTGGCGTAGTCCGCCTCAGGCAAATTCTTGTACGGAATGTCTTTGCCGATTTGTCGTGAGACTTCTGCAGCAAGCTCAGAAAGTGTCCACGCGGTGTCGCCAGCCAATTCGTAAGTTTTGTTCTCATGACCTTCACTGGTGAGCACTACTGCAGCGGCTTGTGCGTAGTCTTCGCGCGTCGCTGCAGCAATCTTGCCAGCCCCTGCGCTGCCAATAAAAGCGCCGCCAGCAAGCGCTCCTGGGATAAAGCCAGTGTGATTCTCGGCGTACCATCCGTGACGCATGAGGGTGAACTCAAGGCCCGAGCCTCTGAGCTCTGCTTCCGTTTGGCGGTGCTCTCCGGCAAGGCTTAATGATGAGGTGTCTGCATGAAGAAGACTGGTGTAAACGATGCGCTTCACGCCTGCCTGCTTCGCGGCATTGATGACGTTTCGATGCTGCTCCACGCGCTTGCCGATTTCGCTTGATGAAATCAAAAGCAGCGTGTCAACTCCCGTGAGGGCTGTAACAAGGGTCTCAGGCTTAGAGTAATCTGCGGTTCGAGCGGCTACGCCTAGCTCGCTTGCCTTGGTCGGGTTGCGAACGAGGGCGACGATATCGGACGCGGGTACTTTCTGTTTGAGTTTCTCAACAACGAATCGGCCGAGTTGGCCAGTCGCACCGGTGATGGCAATCATGAAGAAGCTCCTTGTACAAAAAATGTGTGCGCAGGCAGAATATTGGCCTGGCAATCTTTTTGTAAGTACGCACCTGAAGGTAAGTATGTATGTCTGATTCTGTTCTTTATGAAGTTATTGAACGGCCCACGACCGTGGCTAACCAATTACGCGAGGGGCAGCTGTTTGACGCAGGCTGCCCTTTAAGGATAATCCTTCAACATGTGACTAGCCGTTGGGGAGTATTGGTACTGGTAGCGTTAATTGCAGGCACGCACCGCTTTAGCGATTTGCGTAGAAAGATTGGAGGTGTAAGCGAAAAGATGCTTGCACAAACACTTCAATTCTTGGAGCACGATGGATTTGTTATACGTAAATCATACCCGGTAGTACCGCCTCATGTGGAGTATAGTCTTACCCCTATGGGGCTTGAGGTGGCACGCCATGTGGAAGTCCTCGCAGATTGGATTGAAGCGAATCTACAAAAAATCATGAATGAACGTCGCTCGCGCCAAGATTAATAGGCACCTTTCTTAAAGCATTTAATCATAAGATAAATTTGTTTTTTTTTGCTTGTGAAAAAAATGATCCTCGCTTCTTAATATGCTCGAGCGGATAATAACTATTAATGATTTACTGTGTGCATCCTTAGCCGAGTCTGCAATCGAAACTAAAGCATAATATTTTTGACATTATCATCTCGGATTAACGAGTGCACTCTAAGGCGCATGCACACTAGCGGGGTTGGACTTGAAAACTCTGCTGAGGATGAAGGCATAGCGTTCCGTCCGGATAAAAAACGTCGTGTGGTCACAGCAGCGGCCGTAGGCAAAATAAGAGGTGCGCTCCATTACCAACATCGACCCCGGAGGGCAGTTTGCCGCTGGGTTCGAAATCGCCGCGCTGGATCTCTTCCAGCAATCGATGGGCAATCTGCTCGTAGAGCGAGGTGGTGCTGTCGCGAAGAATAGACGTGGGCACTGTCAGTCCATGAGCACATAGGTTGGGTTAAAAAGCGTGCCCGTTAGTCTTTTGGTAACAGCTCACCAATCATCTGCAAACAATGATTCAACCCCGGTGATACATCGCCCACGCGTCGGCTGAGGATGATTGGCGAGGTGGCGTTGTCTTCCAGCACCGGGGTGAAGCCAATGTCGTCGCGGTGCAGCAACTGCACTGAGGCCGGCACCAACGTCACCCCGATTCCCGCACCCACCAGACCGATCGCTGTTTGCAGCTCATTGGTCCATTGCGCCACGTTGATGTGCACGCCATAGGATTCGAATAACGCGATCACGTGGTCGGCGTAGCTGGGCCGCGGGTTGCCGGGGGCTGCAGTCGTCTGCCCAGCCTGAGGAGCAGCAACGCCCCGAACGGGTTCGCGCGCTCGAGGACTGATGCCTTCGATCAGCCGAACCGGGCCACGAGATAACCGACCGTTTATCTCGTGGACTTCTACGTCACGATCAGTACCCTAGAATGGCGGCGCCACCGATAACAACAATGAGAGTGATCCGATGATGCAAGCGCAATTGTTGAGTCATCGCAGCAGAGTCTTCGACCGCGCGGACCCCTATGCGGTGTCAGGTTACGTCAATCAGCACGTCGGCAATCATCGCCTCCAGATGCCTAGGGCCGGCCGACCGCTGGCCAGCCTCGATCATCGCAAGTTCGCCAGTCTCGACCTATGCCGCATCAGTTACGGCGCCAGCGTGCGGGTTCTATCCCATGCGCTGGACAGCATCTATCACTTGCAAGTGCTGCTGCGCGGCAACTGCCTGTGGCGTGGCCATGGTCAGGAACATTACTTTGCGCCTGGCGAGCTACTGCTAATCAACCCCGATGATCCGGTGGATCTGACCTATTCCAGTGATTGCGAAAAATTTATCCTGAAAGTCCCATCGCGGTTGCTGGAGTCGGTGTGCGAAGAGCAGCGCTGGCGGTATCCGGGGCAGGGCGTACGGTTTCTGGAGAACCGTTATCAGCTCAATGAACTGGAAGGTTTCGTCGGTCTGCTGGCGATGATTTGCCAGGAGGCGGAAGCCACCGAGCAGATTCCCCGGGTGCAGGAGCACTATGCGCAAATCATTGCCAGCAAGATGCTTGGCCTGATGAAGACCAACGTCATCCGCACCGATCCCGGCTCACCTTCGGCTACGTTCGAGGCGCTGGTCGATTACATCGCGTGCAACCTCAAGCAGGACATCGACAGTGAAGAACTGGCGCGCCAGGCGCGGATGAGCCTGCGTTCGCTGTATGGGTTGTTCGAACGCAACGCGGGGGACACGCCGAAAAATTACATTCGGCAGAAAAAGCTCGAGCGCATCCACGCCAACCTGAGCGACCCGACCTGCAACGTGCGCAACGTCACGGAAGTGGCCATGGATTACGGCTTTCTGCACTTGGGCCGGTTCTCCGACAGCTACCGCAAACAGTTCGGCGAGTTGCCATCGGACACCCTCAAACGCCGTCACTGACCTCGCAAACGCCGCCCACCATTATTTGATCGCTCCCACGCAGAGCGTGGGAACGATCAGGCATCAGCACTAACGGATTGCACAAAACGGATACAGGTCTGCACCCCGCGGATAGTCTGCCCCATCCCCTCGTCCTAGCATGGCCCTGCCTGAATAAAAACAATGGAGGCGGCCATGACCCTGCGACCCGAATACCTTCACTCCCTGCTTGAAGAAGACCCTGAGCAGGGCATCTATCGCTGCAAGCGCGAGATGTTCACCGATCCACGGTTGTTCGATCTGGAGATGCAGCACATCTTCGAAGGCAACTGGCTGTACCTCGCGCACGAAAGCCAGATCCCCAATATCAACGACTTCTACACCACCACCATGGGGCGCCAGTCGATCTTCATCGCGCGCAATAAAGACGGTGAGTTGAACGCCTTTATCAACGCATGCAGCCACCGTGGCGCGATGCTCTGCCGGCACAAGACCGGCAACAAGAGTTCCTACACCTGCCCCTTCCATGGCTGGACCTTCAACAACTCCGGCAAGCTGCTCAAGGTCAAGGACCCGGCGGCGGCCGGCTACCCGGCGAGCTTCAATTGCGAAGGCTCCCACGACCTGACCAAAGTCGCGCGTTTCGAATCCTATCGCGGCTTCCTGTTCGGCAGTCTCAAGGCCGATGTCGTGCCATTGGTAGAGCACCTGGGCGAGTCGGCGAAGATCATCGACATGATCGTCGATCAGTCCGCCGATGGCCTGGAAGTGTTGCGCGGTTCCTCCAGCTACATCTACGAAGGCAACTGGAAACTCACCGCCGAAAACGGTGCCGACGGTTACCACGTCAGTTCCGTGCACTGGAACTACGCGGCGACCCAAAATCAGCGCAAACAGCGCGAAGCCGGCGATTGCAATCCGACCATGAGCGCCGGCAGCTGGGCCAAGCAGGGCGGTGGTTTCTATTCCTTCGACAAGGGCCACATGCTGCTCTGGACCCGTTGGTCCAACCCCGAGGACCGTCCGCTGTACGAGCGTCGCGACGAGTTGGCTCGCGACTTCGGCCAGGCCCGCGCCAACTGGATGATCGAGAACTCGCGCAACCTGTGCCTGTACCCGAACGTGTACCTGATGGACCAGTTCAGCTCGCAGATTCGCATCGCCCGGCCGATCTCGGTCAACCGTACCGAAATCACCATTTACTGCATCGCCCCCAGAGGTGAAAGCGACCACGCCCGTTCGAGCCGGATTCGTCAGTACGAGGACTTCTTCAACGTCAGCGGCATGGCGACCCCGGACGATCTGGAAGAGTTTCGCTCCTGCCAGACGGGTTACCAGGGCAGCATCACCGCCTGGAACGACATGTCCCGTGGTGCCGAGCACTGGGTGGAAGGCGCCGATGATGCGGCCAGAGAGATCGACCTGCATCCGCTGCTCAGCGGCATGCGCACCGAAGACGAAGGCCTGTTCGTGCTGCAACACAAATATTGGCAGCAGACCATGCTCAAGGGCTTGGCCGCCGAGCAGTCCGAACTGATTCCTGTGGAGGCCGTGCAATGACCATCACCTATGACGCCGTGTGCGAATTTCTCTACCGCGAAGCGCGCTACCTTGATGACCGGCAATGGGACGAGTGGCTGGAGTTGTACGCCCCTGACGCGACGTTCTGGATGCCGTCCTGGGACGACAACGATGAGCTGACCGAAGACCCACAACGGGAAATCTCGTTGATCTGGTATGGCAATCGCACCGGTCTGGAAGACCGCGTCTTCCGCATCAAGACCGAACGCTCCAGTGCGAGCATTCCGGACACCCGCACCTCGCACAACCTCAGCAATATCGAGCTGATCGAACAGGCCGATGGACTGTGCAAGGTGCGTTTCAACTGGCACACCCTGAGCTTTCGCTACAAGACCGTCGACAGCTATTTCGGCAACAGTTTCTACACCCTCGATGTGCGTGGTGAAAGCCCACTAATCAAGGCTAAGAAAGTGATTCTGAAGAACGACTACGTTCGCCAGGTCATTGATGTTTACCACCTCTGAGGCGGCCGTCATGACTCATTCCATTGCGTTCAATTTCGAAGACGGCGTCACCCGATTCATCGACGCGAATGCTGGAGAGACCGTGGCCGACGCCGCGTATCGCCAGGGCATCAATATTCCACTGGACTGCCGCGACGGCGCTTGCGGAACCTGCAAGTGCTTCGCCGAGGCTGGCCGCTACGACTTGGGCGAGGAGTACATCGAAGACGCCCTCAGCCTGGAAGAAGCCGCGCAAGGTTTCGTCCTGACCTGCCAGATGCGCGCCCAGAGCGATTGCGTGATTCGCGTGCCGACCTCCTCGCAGGTTTGCCGTACCCGTCAGGCCAGCTATGACGCCACCATCAGCGCCGTGCGCCAGCTGTCCGACAGCACCATCGCGTTGTCGATCAAGGGGGATGCATTGAGCAAATTGGCGTTCCTGCCAGGGCAATACGTGAACCTCGGGATTCCTGGCAGCGAGCAGACTCGCGCTTATTCGTTCAGCTCGTTGCAGCGTGACGGTGAAGTCAGTTTCCTTATTCGCAACGTGCCCGGCGGCCTCATGAGCAGCTTCCTCACCGAAGTGGCCAAGGCCGGCGACAACATGAGCCTGGCCGGACCGCTGGGCAGCTTCTATCTGCGTGATATCCGTCGGCCGTTGTTGTTGCTAGCCGGCGGTACGGGCCTGGCGCCGTTCACGGCGATGTTGGAGAGAGTCGCCGAGCAAGGCAGTGCGCATCCGCTGCATCTGATCTACGGCGTGACCCACGATCGTGACCTGGTGGAGATGGATCGCCTCGAAGCTTTCGCGGCGCGGATTCCCAACTTCAGTTTTAGTGCCTGCGTGGCCAGCCCAGACAGCCGACACCCGCTTAAGGGCTATGTGACCCAGCACATTGAGCCAAGACATCTGCACGATGGTAACGTCGACGTCTACCTTTGCGGGCCACCGCCGATGGTCGAAGCGGTCAGCCAGTTCATTCGCGAACAAGGTGTCGCGCCGGCGAATTTCTATTACGAGAAGTTTGCCGCCAGCGCCGCTTAGTCGTGCGCTAGAACTGCGCGATACAGATTGCTTGTAGGAGTAGCCGGTCGAGGCCCGAACGCTCGCGAAGAACGCTCGTACGCCGTATCCGTTCAGAATGCCCACGTCACCGTTGACGGCCATCGCGGGCCCGCTCCTACAAAACGCTCCGTCATGAGGTACACATGGATAGATTTCGAGACAAAGTCGCACTGATCACTGGTGCCGCCCAAGGCATCGGACGGCGTGTCGCCGAGCGAATGGCTGGGGAGGGCGCGCGGTTGATCCTGGTCGATCGCTCTGAGCTAATCTACGACGTGCGACAGCAGCTAGCGCAGAACAGCGAAGTGCTCGCACTCACTGCAGATCTTGAGCAGTACGACGAATGCAACCGGGTAATGCACACCGCCATTGAGCGTTTCGGGCGTCTGGACATTCTCATCAATAATGTCGGTGGGACGATCTGGGCCAAACCTTTCGAGCACTACGACCCTCAGCAGATCGAGGCTGAAGTCCGACGGTCATTGTTCCCGACGTTATGGTGCTGCCACGCTGCGTTGCCATTCATGCTCGCGCAGGGCAACGGGGCCATTGTCAACGTGTCGTCGATCGCTACCCGCAGCATTAATCGCGTGCCTTACGGTGCGGCAAAGGGTGGCGTGAATGCGCTGACGGCGTGCCTGGCGTTCGAAACCGCGGGACGGGGCGTGAGAGTCAATGCGACGGCGCCTGGTGGAACTGAGGCGCCACCCCGGTTGATTCCGCGTAACAGCGCCGAACAAAGCACCGAGGAGAAACACTGGTACCAGCAGATCGTCGATCAGACAATCGACAGCAGTCTGATGAAGCGCTATGGGACATTGGACGAGCAGGCGGGCGCGATACTGTTTCTGGCGAGCGATGAAGCGTCCTACATCACAGGTCTGACCATGCCGGTAGGAGGAGGTGATCAAGGATGAGAAACCATACTAGCGATACTGATAAGCGCCGTCGCTGACTCTTTTAGGTGCTCTTTGCTCTGCGGCCGCGTGAGGTAGGCTTCACCGGCACGCTTTTCCCATGCCATCGTTTTCAAGCTCCCGCAGTGCGCCGTGCGCATATCATGTCTTCGATATGAATCAAATCTTGCGTTTGCAGGTCAGGCGCGCCTGGATGGTGTCGCCGATGCCCACAGGGTTGATAAAGCGCAGGGTGTCCAGGCCGTAGTTGGCCAGAGCCGGGCCCGGTTCGTCGGCGGCCCGGCACGGGAATTCATCGCCGATGCCGGATGATCGTCAGCGAAATACCGGAATCGTCCCTGAAGCCGTGCTCCGATCCCCGGCTTCCTTGAGCTTGCGGCCTAGTTCGGCGATGCGACGCTCTCCGGCTTCCAACGCCTGCGCGGAGGTATGCACCGAGTAGTAACCCATGTGCAGTGGATAGGGATGCGGCACGGCCGATCCAAGGACGAATACGGCGTCGTCCTCGCTGGATGCTTCGAGCTCAATGGGTGTTTCGCCCGGCTCGAACACCACCATTTCTCCTGCCTCGACAGGGTCACCGCCACCTGCATCGAGCCTGCCCTTAGCGAGTGCCAACCAGCCCACGGAATGGCCAGCCGGCGGCTGGTACGTCCAGCGCTCGCCGGCACGCAGTGTAACGAGCAAATAATTGATGCCTTCGGGCGCAGGCACGGGGCTTTGCACGCCTTCGTGGTTGCCGACAATGATGTGTGCCGGGCCGGCTTGGCGCATGTGTTGGGCTTCGATATAGCGGCTTTCCTGTTCGCCGTTTTCCAGTTCGGAGGGCAGGGCCAGCCAGAGTTGGAAGCCCTGGAGGCGTGGCACGTCGGCGGCGGACAGTTCCTTGCCATGCCACATGCCACCGCCGGCACGTGCCCATTCCACGGCACCGTAGCCGAGCGTGCCAGACGTGCCATTGGCCGGGTCTTCGTAATGGACGGCGCCTTCGACTGGCACCGTCACGGTCGCAATGCCTGAATGCGGGTGCAGCGGCATGTCGGCCATCGCCTGGATGGTGCTCTTGTCCGCATCGAACAGGTCGAGGAACACGAAGGGCTTCGCGAACTGGCCAAGGTCGGAAGGACTCATCAACCGAATGATCGGTCCGTGCCCATGGCCTCGCGTGCGATGCGTGATGGGCCGCGCTACAAGTGCGCGCTTGTAGCCGAGAACTGCGCTCATTTTTCTTACTCCTCTTTCAGCCCCGACCCAACCGATTCAACATCGGCACACTGGTCCGGTGCTGCCACGCGATCGTTGCCGTGATGAGCAGTAGCACGATGGCAGGAACGGGGCTGCCACCAATGACAAACAGGTGAACCAGGATGGCAGCTGACATGGTGGCAGCCAATAGCAGGCCCGCCAAGCCTGCCATGGCTGGTACCAGCAAACCAATCGCGCCGATGATCTCAATCAGCCCCGTAACGATCCGGAACCATTGACCGATACCAATGTGCTCGAATATTTCTACCATCATCGGCACTCCAGCGAGCTTGGCACCGCCGGCAGCCAAGAAAACCAGAGCGGCGAGAATCCGCAGGCCCCAGGAAACAAATTTGCTTGTTCGGCTCTGCGCGGTCGGTGAAATTGAAGTTGTCGTGTTCATGGCATATTTCTCTTGAGTAAGGGATATCAGGCTGCGAGTTGCTCAACCTGTGCTATGGCAGTCGCAACGGCCGCCTTTCGGGTCTCATCACCCAATGCCAAGCCTTCAGCACGAACGAAGGTGACGTCATTTATTCCGACGAAACCAAAAATGCCGCGCAGGTAGGTTTCCTGATGATCAAGGGAGGCGGCAGGTGCGCCCTCGCTGAAAAGCCCGCCGCGTGTCGACGCTACGATGACCCGCTTGCCGCCAGCGAGCCCTTCAACACCAGTGGCGGAGTAACGGAAGGTCTTGCCAGCTACCGCAATGCGATCAAGCCAAGCCTTGAGCTGGGTCGGCAGCGAGAAGTTGTACATGGGAGCACCAATGACGACGATTTCGGCGGCGAGGAAATCGGTCAGGAACTGCTCGTTGCGCGCGACTTGCTGCTTGGTGGCTTCGTCTTGAGGTTCTACGCCCTGGAAGGCCAAGAACTCGGCTGCGGACAAATGCCCGATGGGGTCGGCTGCAAGATCGGTGCGAACGACCTGGATGCCAGGCTTGCCTTCAGTCAGTCGCTCGACGATGGTGGCCGTGAGCTGTCGGCTGACCGATTGATGATCCAAAATGCTGGCGTCGATATGCAAAAGCGTCATGGCTAATTCCCGTGGTATACAATTGTGATTCGAGCTAACAATGAACCACCACGCCTATCACGCACAATACGGCACATAAAGAGAACCCAGTATCATGGATGTAACCGTACCGCCGCACGATTTGCAAAAGTCCGACTGCCAGAAGATCAGTCGGGTACTGGCTCGTGTCGGCGAAAAGTGGAGTGTCCTGATCATCATGTTTCTGGAAGGCGGCCCTCGCCGGTTTACAGAATTAAAGCGCTCTATCAATGGCATATCTCAACGCATGTTGACGCTTTGTCTGCGAGGCTTGGAACGAGATGGAATCATAAAGCGAACGGTCATTGCAGTCATGCCGCCACATGTCGAATACGAATTGACGCTGCTTGGACGCTCTCTGACAGAACCTGTTATCGCATTGGGAGCATGGGCAAATAATCATATTTCCGACATCGACGCAGCCAGAGAGGCATTCGATAAGCAAGAAGGCGGTGACGAAAACGTGTTGGGTGGAATCTCGTCCCGAAGCAAATAGCCAGTCCTGAGCCGTAGGTTGCCCAAGCGTGGCGAAGAGAACGCCCCGACCTCAATCACGACGGATTGGCAACTTTGCGTATTCGCAGTCTCTCCATGCTCATCGACCGACATATTTCGCAAGTGGCACAACGTATTTTTGATCCTGAAGACCGACGTAGCCAAACCATCCAGCTGAGTGACGAGGGGATGCGGTTGTTTGATATTGCGATTACCCGACTAGCCGAGACGAGCCTTGAATGTCTGGAACAATTGACCCAGGTGCCGGGTGAACTTGATCAGCTCGGCCACCTGCTGCATGCAGTTGAAGCGGGATGGTTGCAGGCGACGCCCGCAGACAGCAATCCACTGGCACGTTCCGAAAAGCCGGTACTCTAAGGCCCAGTAAAAGCAGGAGTAAAGAAGAAGATACTCGTTGGGGGGAGGGGACAAGATTGAACATCGCGGTGCGCTCACGACGGTCAGGTACACCGCGATTTTTTTCGCGGATGTACCCGATCGTGTCACCTGCTCAGCGCGGGTCGATTGGTGTTAGTCGACCTGCCCGTGCTTCGATGATCTCCGCGGCGTCAAACAGGTCTCCCTCGCGATAGCGCCGGCCGAGTAATTGCACTCCGCAGGGTAGCCTGCTCTCGATACCAACTGGAACTGACATTGCCGGGAAGCCCAGGTTGGCGATCCCCATCATGGACCAGTTGGCTTTTACCGCTCGTCGCATGCCTTCAAGACTTTCGATGTCCAGATTCTGCGGAAAGGGCTGTTCGGCAGATACTGGAAGCAGTATGACCGGATAGGACTCCAGAACTGCTTGCAGTTGGGCTATCAAGCTGCCGCGCCGTGCATAGCCGTGCATGTAGTCTCTTAAAGTGGGCAGAGTGCCCCACCAATCGGCTGCTACTTCAAGGGTGAACTTCATAGCCGTCAGCGCTCCTTGATCTCCTGCTTGCTCCATGAGCGGGAGCATTTCACGAAACTCCTCTATCGCAAGTAGATACCAGAGACGATAGGCTTCCTCTAGGAAGGGTAACTCTATTTCTTCGACGATGTAGCCCGCGTCTGACAGATAAGTTGCAGCACGATCTAGAGCTTCCAATACCTCCTTTGAGGTAGTTGTCGCAGCGGATGTGCGCAGAATTCCGACTCGCATCGGGCGTTCGGCGTTTTTCGTGTTGCCGGGCATGGGCAGCGACAACAGATCCCTTGAGTCGAAGCCACTCATAGCCGAAAGAGCTAGTCGCAGATCCCCGACGTTCCGAGCAATAGGCCCGTCTGTTGCCATGACTTGCACGCAAAGAGGTTGATCTAGGTTTTTAGGGCCATACCAGCGAGGAACTAATCCAACCGTCGGTCTGATTCCTGTCACTCCACAGCAGTATGCGGGGTACCGGATCGACCCGCCGATGTCATTACCGATTGCAAGCGGCATCATGCCTGCTGCAATGGCTGCCGCGGCACCACCACTCGAACCGCCAGGTGTGTGGTCCTTGCTCCATGGATTGAGGGTCACTCCGTGTAGGTTGTTGCTGGAGAACCAGCGTAGCGAGAACGCGGGTAGATTGCTTCGTGCAGTCAGTATGGCCCCGGATTGCCGCAACTTGGCAATCGATGGTGAGTCCTCGGTAGCGATATTGCCGGCGAATAGAGTTACCCCATTGGTAGTTGCGCGGCCAGTTTGGTCGATGTTGACCTTGGTCGATAGCGGAACTCCATGTAGAGGCCCGAGCAGTTTTCCAGAGGCGACGGCGCGGTCGGCCTCATCTGCCGAGGCTAATGCTTCTTCGTGATTGACCTCGGTGAAGGCGTTAATGATGGGGTTTATCGCATCGATACGGTCAAGGCAGCTTTGTACAACTTCACGAGAGGATAGTTGTCGAGTTCTGATCGCTTTGGCCAGATCCACCGCACTCCAGGTCCAGGGTTCGTTTGAGGTATGTGGGGTATTGTTCTGCTCAAATGCTGATGTGATTGGCTCGGTTTTCATCTGTTTCTCCCTTTTGTATTTGATCTAAGAGCGCTCGCGCGCGCGACTAAAGGCTTTATGTTCAGTCGTCGCTTTTATCCCGACTGACTACATCCCTATGCAGCTGCCAGGCTCCGTCGATACGTTTCCAGGTGACCAGATAGCGTCCAGCCACAGCAGTGATGCGTTGACCTTGTGGGGATTGAGCAAAGAGTTGATAGGCGCCTATTTCGGTTGCTGCTTGCTCATCTCCATCGACTTCCAATGTTGTGAATTTCCCAGCGACGATGCCTTTCCTGAAAATGTCTTCGAAGAAGCTGGCGATCTCGGTTCTGCCTTTGAGCGTTGGTGCGCCGTCGGGAAGAAAACGAGCGTCATCGGTATAAAGCTCAGCCACGATTTGGCCGTTCTGGCTGGCAATGGCGTCAGCCAGTTTTATCTCTGCGAGTTGTATTTGGTCCTTTAGGGACATGAGTGGCTCCATCTATTTCAGCGGATGTTAGTAAGAGATCCAATCAGCATTGCTGAAGGATTCATGCTCTATTGAGGCGCAACATGAAATGCTGGCCGCGTGTGTGGGTATGAGGTGCTCAATCCCGAGTTACTGTCGTTACCTATTGGGGCGGTGTGGATGAAAAGATGGTGGGGCAGGTTCCACCCAAGGATCAGAGGAGTTAATGGAGGGAACGGATCGGCGTTGATGGTCTGTGCGTCTGCAGAAGTTTGTACGTCCTCCTCTAAACAGATCTTGAGTAAAGGTAGTACTCCACCAGAACCATGGCTGGCTCGAAATACGGTAGTGCCGATTATCCGCGGGTAAAATATGGCGATGAGCAGTAGGTTCTGGCTGAAGGCGTTATCTGAGGGCGCTCCTCGATAGCCTTTCAGCTCATTGGCGGTGTGATTGCATGTGCGAATTCCCAACGTCACATCTGGAGTGGGCGAAGGACTGATGCCTGCACCGGTATCGAAAACCCCAGGCATTGTGGTCGGGCTACCATATTCGGTAGCGTCTGCCGCCGGAGACCTGCCGAGCAAGCCAAGGGGCAGTGTATCGTTGGTCTCGGTATGCATGGCGCCCCCCCCTGATCGAATCGACGATATGGGGCATCTTATGGGGTGATAAAGTTTGAACCTATCCGTTTTCAGCACAGTTTCAGCGGTGTGATGCTTGTCTGCGTAATAGCATTCGAATTGACTTGCTCACACCGTATCGACGACCGGCAGAGAGCGGCCAAATACGGAAGTGACCTTGCCCCTGAAAAACGTATCCCTTGCCAGGTGTCTCAATAGCCGCAAGGATACGACATGACTAAGTCCAAGACAGACCGCGTTAAATACACCCTCGAGTTCAAGCTTGAGGCC
>NZ_JAFCXH010000042.1:0-33502 GCF_049898225.1 Pseudomonas sp. DSP3-2-3
GCCTCTGCCTCGTTCAAGAAAGGCTTCGATGGCGGACAGCTTGAATTGTGTTGTGTACTTGCTCATGAAAAACACCCCAGAGGTTGGATGGGTGTCCAACTTTTGGGGTGCACTTCAGCGGCGTGAATTTTGTGGGAGCGAGCTTGCTCGCGAAGGAGGCGACGCGATGTATCGGGATCGGAGATCAAAGATCCCCCATCACCCGCCCGGCAAAGCCGAAAACCCGCCTCAACCCAGCCAGATCCACCAACTCGACATCCCGCGACTGACCTGGTTCGAAACGCACGGCGGTGCCCGCCGGGATGTTCAGGCGCAAGCCACGGCTGGCGGCGCGGTCGAAGGTCAGGGCGTCATTGGTTTCGAAAAAATGAAAGTGCGAGCCGACCTGAATTGGCCGGTCGCCGCTGTTGGCGACGTTCAGGCTGAGGGTGCGGCGACCGGCGTTGAGTTCAATCTCGCCGGGTTGAATCTGATATTGGCCAGGAATCATGCAGGTTGTCCCAGAGTCTTGAAATAGATGGCGGTGGGCGTGTAACGACCGTCCGGGCTTTGGCAATAGTTCGGCAGTTCGCCGACGCGGACGTAGCCCAGCGAGCGATAAAACGCTTCGGCGGGTGAACCGGCCTCGGTGTCCAGATGCAGCAGCCCGCGTTGATACTGCGCGGCGGCTTTCTCGACCGCCTGCATCAGTTGCTGGCCCAGCCCGCGTCGCTGTGCGTCATTGCGCACCAGCAGTTTCTGCACTTCAGCGCGGTTCAGGCCGTTGGGTTTCTGACACAGCGACAATTGCGCGCTGGCCAGCACCTTTTCGTCCTCGACCACGACCCAGAGCAACAGGCTGTTACTTTCCAGGTCGGTCTTGAGTCCGTCGCACCAGGCGTAGGCCTGTTCGACGTCCAGATCAGCCATGAAACCCACCGAGGCGCCGTTTTTCACAGCGTCCAATAGCAGCTCGACCAAACCATGGCGATAGTGTGCAAAGCTTTCGGCGTTGACGCGCCGTAACTGGGCAGGGTTCATGAGCGCCTCTCTAGATGTTCAATGTAGGGGCCAGCGAAGCCGGAGCCGAAGCGCCCGGCGTGATATCCAGTTGCATGAAGGTCAGGTCCAGCCAGCGGCCGAACTTGGTGCCGACCTGCGGCATATGGCCAGAAACGATGAAGCCTAGTCGCTGATGCAGGCGCACGGAGGCGGCATTGCCACTTTCGATGGCGGCGACCATCACATGCTTGTCACAAGCATGAGCGCGTTCGATCAAGGCTTTCATCAGCAGTGGGCCAAGGCCGTTGCCGCGTTGATCGGCGCGGATGTACACCGAATGCTCGACGGTATGGCGAAAGCCTTCAAACGGCCGCCAATCGCCAAACGACGCGTAACCCAGCACTTCACTTTCAGCGTCGACCGCGATCAGGATCGGATAACCCTGGGCTTGCCGCGCATCGAACCACGCCTGGCGGTTGGCCAGATCCACCGGCTGTTCATTCCAGATCGCGGTGGTGTTGAGCACCGCGTCGTTGTAAATCGTCATGATGCCCGGCAAGTCGGTTACCAGCGCATCGCGAATCAAGTCAGTCATGGTCTGTTCCACAATTCCCTATGGGGTCAGGCAATCGGTTGATGGACGGTAACCAGCTTGGTGCCGTCGGGAAACGTCGCTTCGACCTGGATTTCCGGGATCATTTCCGGGATACCTTCCATCACTTGCTCGCGGGTCAGCAGCGTCGTGCCGTAATGCATCAGGTCTGCCACGGTCTGCCCGTCGCGCGCGCCTTCGAGCAGCGCGGCGGAAATAAACGCCATGGCTTCCGGGTAGTTGAGCTTTACACCCCGGGCCAGACGCCTTTCAGCAACCAGGCCAGCGGTGAAAATCAGCATCTTGTCTTTTTCGCGGGGTGTCAGGTCCATTGTGCAGTCCGTATGAGCGATGAGTTACCTGTGGGAGCGAGCTTGCTCGCGAATCGGCAAGTCCGCTCGATACATCTACTGAGCCTGAAAAATTGCCTTCGCGAGCAAGCTCGCTCCCACGGATTAAATTGCGTCAGGTACTCCAGATCCTCGGCGCCAGCGCCTCGCGGCCTAACAATGCCGGGCGCAGCAGCTTCCATAATTCGATCAGCCAGGCCCGCGCATGCAGGGCTTCGTCAGCCAGGCAACGCGCCACCAGCAGGCCGGGCAATTGCGTCAGGTCGCCGCGCACCGGGTTGTTCAGCGAGCGGCAGGCTTCGAGCAGTTCGCTGTCCACTTCGCCGGTAATCAGCAGCGTGGCGAACACGGTCTTGCCGTCCAGACCAATCGGCGAGGCGAGCAAGCCATCGCCACCGATGATGCGTTGCCGTTCATGCCAGAGCAACCGGCCATCCCGGCGGATATCCAGATGCGACTGAAAATGCCCGCTGGTAAAACGTTCGCCGCTCGCAGGGCGACCCAGCGCCACGACGTCCCAATACATCAGCTTCGCGTCACCTCGCAGCTCGATGCGCGTGGTGAGTTCGGCCTGGGCGGCGCTGAATACGATGGTTTCCTGCGGCAGCCATTCCAGCGTCGCGCCGGCTTCGACGGTCAGATCAAGCTGCTGATACGCCGGACCGGCCGCGCGATACCACTTGGCCGCCCCAGGGCTGGTCAGTTGCGCCCAGGCGTCGGGCCCGACGTGGGCGCTGATATCCAGGCGATCGCCACCGGCAATGCCGCCGGGTGGATGAACAATGATGTGCTGGCAGACTTGCGGGCCTTCGGCATACAGGTGTTTCTGTACCCGCAGCGGGCCTTTGTGCCGCCGCTGGACCGGACGCGTGCTGTCGCCGAAACGCCCATAACCCAGCTCCAGCTCGGCATGCCAGCTAGGGGTGAACAACGCAGTGTGGGCGGGAAGATTCATCGGGTTTCTATCGCAATGTTCGTGGGCCTGCACCATAGCGCAATGCAGGTCAGATGGTTACCAGGCCGCGCACACCTTCGGCCTCCATGTTTTCGCCGCGTCCTTGCTGAACGATTTCGCCACGGGACATCACCAGATACTGATCGGCCAGCTCGGCGGCGAAATCATAAAACTGCTCGACCAACAGGATCGCCATGTCGCCACGTGCCGAGAGCTTCTTGATCACCGCGCCGATTTCCTTGATCACTGACGGCTGAATGCCTTCGGTGGGTTCGTCGAGGATCAGCAAACGAGGCCGGCTGGCCAGCGCACGGCCAATCGCCAACTGCTGTTGCTGACCGCCGGACAGATCGCCACCGCGTCGATGCTTCATTTGCAGCAGCACCGGGAACAGCTCGTAGATGAACGCCGGTACTTCCTTGGCTTCAGAGCCTGGAAAACGCGATAGGCCCATCAGCAGATTTTCTTCCACGGTCAGCCGCCCGAAAATCTCCCGGCCTTGCGGCACGTACGCGATACCGGCATGCACCCGTTGATGCGGCTTGAAACCGGTGATGGCCTTGCCTTCCCATTGCACCGCACCTTCCTTGGAAGGCAGCAGGCCCATGAGTACCTTGAGCAAGGTGGTCTTGCCCACGCCGTTACGCCCCAACAGGCACGTGACCTCGCCGACTTTTACGTCGAAAGACAAGCCGCGCAGAATGTGGCTGCCGCCGTAATATTGGTGAAGCTTTTCGACCTGGAGCATGCCTCGTTCCTCGAGAGCTATAAGCGGCAAGCTACAAGCCGCAAGAAAAAGCAGGGTCTTGCTAAGGCTTCTAGCTTGTCGCTTGCAGCTAGAAGCTTAAGGCTGGGCGCTTCAGCGCCCCAGATACACCTCAATCACCCTTTCATCCGCCTGCACATCGGTCAGCGAGCCTTCGGCCAATACGCTGCCTTGATGCAAAACGGTGACGTGATCGGCAATCGAGCCGACGAAGCCCATGTCGTGTTCCACCACCATCAATGAATGCTTGCCCGCGAGGCTCTTGAACAGCTCGGCGGTGAATTCGGTTTCGGCGTCGGTCATGCCCGCCACCGGTTCGTCGAGCAGCAACAATTGCGGGTCCTGAACCAGCAACATGCCGATTTCCAGAAACTGCTTCTGACCGTGGGACAACAAACCGGCCGGGCACTGCATGGAGCTGGTCAGGCGAATGGTTTCCAGCACTTCGTCGATGCGGTCGCGCTGTTCGCCGTTGAGTTTCGCCCGCAGGCTGGCCCACACCGATTTATCGGTTTTCTGCGCCAGTTCGAGGTTTTCGAACACGCTCAAGGCTTCGAACACCGTGGGCTTCTGGAATTTGCGACCGATCCCGGCCTGGGCGATCTGCACTTCGCTCATCTGCGTCAGGTCCAGGGTTTCACCGAACCACGCCTTGCCGTGGCTCGGGCGTGTCTTGCCGGTGATCACGTCCATCAGCGTGGTCTTGCCCGCGCCGTTGGGGCCGATGATGCAGCGCAGTTCGCCAACGCTGATGTATAGATTCAGGTCATTGAGCGCCTTGAAACCGTCGAAGCTGACGCTGATGTCTTCCAGGGTGAGGATCGTGCCGTGTCGGGTGTTCAGCCCTTTGCCGGCCGCTTGCCCGAGGCCGATAGCATCGCGGCTGGTGCCGATATCGGAGTTAGGGTTGAGGATCGGTTCGAGCATGAAAGCGGGCGTCGGGGTGGTTTTCATTGCTCGCTCCTTTTCTTGAGCAGGCCGATCACGCCTTTGGGTAGATACAGCGTGACGATGATGAACAGCGCGCCAAGGAAGAACAGCCAGTATTCCGGGAAAGCCACGGTGAACCAGCTCTTCATGCCGTTGACCAGACCTGCGCCCAGCAGCGGGCCGATCAGTGTGCCGCGCCCGCCAAGGGCGACCCAGACGGCAGCTTCGATGGAGTTGGTTGGCGACATTTCGCTGGGGTTGATGATCCCCACTTGTGGCACATACAACGCGCCAGCCAGACCGCACAACACCGCGCTCAAGACCCAGACGAACAGTTTGAAGCCACGCGGATCGTAGCCGCAGAACATCAGGCGGTTTTCCGCGTCGCGCAGGGCGGTCAGCACCCGGCCGAACTTGCTTTGCGCCAGACACCAGCCGACATACAGGCTCGCCACCAGCAAGATCACCGTCGCCAGAAACAGCGTCGCCCGCGTGCCCTGGGAACTGATGCTGAAGCCGAGAATGCTGCGGAAGTTGGTAAAGCCGTTGTTGCCGCCGAAGCCGGTTTCGTTGCGAAAGAACAGCAACATGCCAGCGAAGGTCAGCGCCTGAGTCATGATCGAAAAATACACGCCCTTGATCCGCGAACGGAAGGCGAAGAAGCCGAACACCAGCGCCAGCAAACCGGGCGCCAGGACCACCAGGCACATGGCCCAGAGGAAGTTGTCAGTGCCGGTCCAGTACCACGGCAGCTCGGTCCACGACAGAAAGGTCATGAACGCGGGTAAACCATCGCCCGCTGCTTCGCGCATCAGGTACATACCCATGGCGTAACCGCCGAGGGCGAAGAACAGGCCGTGGCCTAACGACAACAGCCCGGCGTAACCCCATACCAGATCCAGCGCCAGGGCGACGATGGCGTAGCAGAGAATTTTGCCCACCAGCGTCAAGGTATACGCCGAGACCTGCAAACCGTTGTCGGCAGGCAGCAGCGAAAGCAGCGGCAGCGCCAGCAGTACGGCCAGCACCAGCACGCTCACGGCAATCGTGCTTTTAGTGCCGATTTTTTGTGCAGCAGTGACCATCAATGGTTGATTCATCAGTCGATCACCCGTCCTTTGAGCGCGAAGAGGCCTTGCGGACGTTTCTGGATAAACAGAATGATCAGCGCCAGGATCAGGATCTTGCCCAGCACGGCGCCGATTTGCGGTTCGAGAATCTTGTTGGCGATGCCCAGCCCGAAGGCCGCCATCACGCTACCGGCCAGTTGCCCGACACCGCCGAGCACCACCACCAGGAATGAATCGATGATGTAGCTCTGGCCCAGGTCCGGGCCGACGTTACCGATCTGACTCAAGGCTACGCCACCCAACCCGGCAATCCCGGAGCCAAGCCCGAACGCCATCATGTCGATGCGCCCGGTGGGCACGCCGCAGCAGGCGGCCATGTTGCGGTTTTGGGTCACGGCCCGTACGTTCAGGCCCAGGCGCGTCTTGTTCAGCAGCAGCCAGGTCAGCACCACCACGAACAACGCGAAGGCGATGATCACGATGCGGTTGTACGGCAGCACCAGATTGGGCAGCACTTGAATGCCGCCGGACAACCATTCCGGGTTGGCGACTTCAACGTTCTGCGCGCCGAACGCCAGGCGCACCGCCTGGATCAGCATCAGGCTGATGCCCCAGGTGGCGAGCAGGGTTTCCAGCGGACGGCCATAAAGATGGCGGATTACCGTGCGCTCCAGCGCCATGCCGATGATCGCCGTGACAAAAAACGCCACGGGCAGCGCGATCAATGGGTAGTACTCGATGGCGCCGGGCGCATAACGCTGAAACATCAGTTGCACGACATACGTCGAGTACGCCCCGAGCATGAGCATTTCGCCGTGGGCCATATTGATCACGCCGAGCAAGCCGAAAGTGATCGCCAGACCCAGCGCAGCCAGCAGCAGAATCGAACCCAGCGACATGCCGCTGAAGGCCTGACCGAGAATCTCGCCGATCATCAGTTTACGGTTCACCTGCGCAAGGCTGGTTTCCGCCGCCATGCGCACGCTGGCGTCGGTTTCAACGCCGGGAGTCAGCAAGGTTTCAAGGCGCGTGCGGGCCAGCGGATCGCCGGTTTCGCCCAGCAGGCGCACTGCCGCCAGACGCACGCTCGGGCTGGAATCCACCAGTTGCAGATTGGCCAGCGCCAGAGTCAGTGCTGTGTGTACGGCGTCGTCCTGTTCGGCGGCGACCTGTTGGCTGATAAACGCCAGTTGCGCCGGGCGCGCGCTTTTTTGCAGTTGCAGTGCGGCGGCCAGACGCAGTTTTGCATCGGCCGCCAGCAGTTGGTGACTGGCCAGCGCGGTATCGACCAAGCCACGCAGGCGATTGTTCAGGCGCAATTTGCGCGGTTCATCAGGGGTTGCGGCGTCAGAGGCGGGCGCATCGACGGCCACGTATTTGTCGCCGGTTTCAATGTACGCGCGCTTGCTGCCATCGGCCGCGACACGGCCATCTTGCAAGGCGTTGATCAGCTTAATGCGTTCCGGCACAGGTTTGGCAGCCCAGGCTTCGAGCAGCTCGGCTTGTTGCGTGGAACTGGCCGCGACAAAATCACCGGCATCGCTGGCGTGAGCTGCCATTGGCAGCAGCAGGGCGAGGGTGAAGATGACGCGGTAGAAGGCGTTGGGCATGTTGGTGACCTGGATGTGTGGGAGCGAGCTTGCTCGCGAAAGCTATGTTCCAGACATCCAGAGATGTTCTGAATGTGCCGGCCTCTTCGCGAGCAAGCTCGCTCCCACAGGGGATAACCGCTTTTAGTTACTCTTCACCGCATGATCCGGCTTCTTGTCGTTGCCAGGGATGTACGGGCTCCATGGCTGGGCGCGGATCGGCTCTTTGGTCTGCCAGACGACGTTGAACTGACCGTCGTCCTGGATTTCGCCGATCATCACTGGCTTGTGCAGGTGGTGATTGGTCTTGTCCATGGTCAGGGTGTAGCCCGACGGCGCTGCGTAGGTCTGGCCGGCCATGGCTTCGCGGACTTTATCCACATCGGTGGACTTGGCTTTCTCGACCGCTTGCGCCCACATGTGGATGCCGACGTAAGTGGCTTCCATCGGGTCGTTGGTCACGGCCTTGTCGGCGCCCGGCAGATTTTTCTTCTTGGCGTAGGCTTTCCAGTCAGCGACGAACTTCTTGTTGACCGGGTTCTCAACGGACTGGAAGTAGTTCCAGGCGGCGAGGTTGCCCACCAATGGCTTGGTGTCGATGCCGCGCAGTTCTTCTTCGCCCACCGAGAACGCCACGACCGGTACGTCGGTGGCTTTCAGGCCCTGGTTGGCCAGCTCTTTATAGAACGGCACGTTAGAGTCGCCGTTGACCGTGGAGATCACCGCCGTCTTGCCGCCCGCCGAGAACTTCTTGATGTTGGCCACGATGGTTTGATAGTCAGCATGACCGAACGGGGTGTAGACCTCTTCGATGTCCTTGTCCGCTACGCCTTTGGAGTGCAGGAAGGAACGCAGAATCTTGTTGGTGGTGCGCGGGTAAACGTAGTCGGTGCCCAGCAGGAAGAAACGCTTGGCGGCACCGCCGTCATCGCTCATCAAGTACTCGACCGCAGGAATCGCCTGCTGGTTAGGCGCTGCACCGGTGTAGAACACGTTTGGCGACATTTCTTCGCCTTCGTATTGCACCGGGTAGAACAGCAGGCCATTGAGTTCTTCGAACACTGGCAACACTGATTTACGCGACACCGAAGTCCAGCAGCCGAACACCACGGCGACTTTGTCCTGGGTCAGCAGCTGACGGCCTTTTTCCGCGAACAGCGGCCAGTTGGAAGCCGGGTCGACGACCACTGCTTCGAGCATCTTGCCGTTGACGCCGCCCTTGGCGTTGATTTCGTCGATGGTCATCAACGCCATGTCTTTGAGTGAAGTCTCGGAGATAGCCATCGTCCCGGACAGCGAGTGCAGGATGCCGACCTTGATCGTCTCGGCGGCCTGAACAGTCCATGTCATGCCCATGGCGGCGATTGATGCGGACAGGGTGAAAGCTTTGATCAAACTGCGACGCTTCATTGGGCTAGCTCCATTCACTTGGTTTTTTCAGGAGGGCGAGTCAGTTGCCTGAAAGCTTCTAAGCAAAGGCTATGCCCAGCCGGCCAAGTGGAGCCAATTAGCGACCCAGAGCGGTTGGTTAACGACTGTGACGCACCGTGATGGCGCTTTTAAAAAGCCGTGGTGCGGCCAGCGACCGCAATTGGTGCGCTGGCCATGCGGGTGACCCGTGGGAGCGAGCTTGCTCGCGAAGGCAATATTTCAGGTCCCCTAAAAGTACTGGATGTACTGGTCCCTTCGCGAGCAAGCTCGCTCCCACCTTATCCAGCTCAAGCCACCGCAGTCTCTTTGCCGAACCGCGACAACACCAACCGATCCAGCAGATAAACCACCACCAGTGAAGCGCCGACCAGCGGGAAAGCCACTGCCAGGACGAACATGATGACCATGGCTGATTTCCAGCGGGGCAAATCGTGGCGCAGCGGCGGGACGCCCAATTTGCCTTGTGGGCGACGTTTCCACCAGATCACCAGGCCGCTGACCGAGCCGAGCAGGATCATTACGCACACCAGCAGGATCAGCATCTGGTTGATCCAGCCGAAAAACTTGCCTTCGTGGAGCATCACGCCCAGTTCGGTGGCCTTGGAGACGGTGCTGTAATCGGCCCAGCGCACGTCGGCCAGAACCTTGCCGCTGTATTGATCGATATGCAGCGTCGCGTCATTGCGCGGGTCGTCGGCAAACACTGAAACGGTGAACACGCCATCGGCGGTTTTCGGTTGGGTGATGCTGTAACCCGGCTCGATACCGCGTTCGGTGGCGATGTCCACCACCTGTTGCAGCGACACTTTCGGCGCGGCTGGCGCGGCGGACATGCCCGCATGGTTCATATGTTCGGCATGCTCGCCAGTCGAGACCGGCATCGGCGTGTTTTCCAGCGCCCAAGGCACCGTCTGGCCGGTAGGGGTGTTGAGTTCGCCAGCCTGCTTGTCGGACTTGGGCACTGCATTCCACATCGCCGCTGGAAAGGTATTCCACAAATCGGCGTACTGCTTGCCCCACATGCCGGTCCAGGTCATGCCGCTGATCAACATGAACAGCAACAACGCCGATCCCCAGAAACCGGTCACCGCATGCAGATCGCGCCACATCAGCCGGCCGCGTTTGCTCAAGCGCGGCCAGAGCACACCAGCGCCGGAACTGCCACGCGGCCACCAGAGATAAAGCCCGGACACCACCAGCATGATTCCCCAACCGGCCGCCAGTTCGACGAGCCGGTCGCCAATCGTGCCAATCATCAGCTCGCCATGCAGCGCGCGAGCGATGGCTTGCAGGTTGTCCTTCGCGTCCTGAGTGCCAAGAATCTCGCCGCCGTAAGGGTTGATGAACACATTCACTTCACGGCCAGCTTCCTGCACGACAAATTGCGCACTGCCTTGGGCACTCAACGGTGGCAGGTATTTGCTGATTTTCGCCTGTGGAAAACTGCTCAGAACGCGTTGCTGCAACTGGTCGGCACTGAGTTGATGGTGGCTCGGCGTGACGTTCAGCAAATCGCTGTACATCAGGTTGTCCAGCTGCGGCTTGAACAGATAAATGATGCCGGTCAACGACAGCAGGATCATGAAGGGTGCGACGAACAAACCGGCATAGAAATGCCAGCGCCACGCAAGGCTATAGAAGGAAACAGGCGGTTTGGAGACGGTCTGTATGGACATTTTTTGCAGCGCTCTTATCAGGCACAACACACGACGCCGCCCGCCCAGAACCGACATGAATGTTCATGGGCCTGAGCGGGTGCGTAATCGAATAGGATTTATCGCGTGGCGAAGAGCGGCGGGGCGCGGCTGCGGGCGTTGGGGAAGATGCTGCGCTGGGCGTGGCCCGTTTGCGTGGAGGCGTTGTAAAAGTCGGCCGGATTGGGCGGCGCCAGGGCCGTGATCGCCAATGCGCTGGTGATCGCCGGGCAACTGAACAGCAAGGTGCAATAGCCACACTTGGCCCACAGCACATGATCGACGCTGGCTTGTTCAGCCGTGGGATCGGCTTGATGGTGAGCCCCGTGGTCGGCCGGCATGTCCATGGACGCCGGCATCGCCATGCTCATGCCCGCGTGCTGATCCATCGGCACCGCTTGGGAAACCAGCGGGCCGATGAAAATCATCAGCATGGCAAACAGGCTCAGCCAGGCACCCCGGGATTTCCGAGGCTGCAAGGTGGCGCTGTTGCGGAGCGGGCGCGGGTTGCTCAAATCAGATGGGCATCAATGGTTATGCGTTGCTGGTGTCGGCGCTTGCTTGAGCACCGCGACTTCGACAGTCACGTCGCCGGATTTTTCGAAGTGCAGTGTCAGCGGAAAGTGCGCGCCTTCGATGAGCTTCGATTTGTCCTTCAGGTCCAGCAGCATCACGTGATAACCCATGGGCGCGAACGTCGCATCGCCACCGGCCGGAATCTCGACGAGCTGTACGTGCTGCATTTTCATCAGGCCGTTGGCGTGAACGTGCTCGTGAAGCTGCGCCGTTGCGGCAATCGGCGTGTCGACGCTGAGCAAACGGTCAGGCTGCTGGCCGCCATTATGGATGACGAAATAAGCAGCGACGGTGGGCGCATTGGGCGGCAGTTCCATGGACCACGGCTGGCTGATACTCAGTTCGCCCGATTTAAAATCTTCGGCAATGGCGAAGCTGGCGGGCAGCAGAAAACTCACCAGCGCTGCAATGCAGGCAATCCAGACCGATGTCGTCCGTGGTTGTGACATGGCGGGTTCCGTTCCTGTTTTGGGGGAGTGCAGCTATTTAGCCTTAAAGCCCGGCAGATGTAAAAAGCCCAAGGCGTGGCGGGATGTCGCGGCTTAAAGAGAGCGGACCCGTGGGAGCAAGCTTGCTTGCGAAGGCGATGTTGCAGGCCCCGACGACTCTTTGAATGTACTGGCTTATTCGCGAGCAAGCTCGCTCCCACAAAGATCATCCCAATGCATTTAACAACGCCTGCACCGACGCAAACTCCCGATCCACCTCCGGCAACTGCGGCCGCTTCACTATCAGCACCGGCACTTTCAACTCCCGCGCCACCTCAAGCTTGGCCTCGGTTGCGCTGCCGCCGCTGTTCTTGCTGATCAGCACGTCGATATTGCGTTGGACAAAAAGGGCGCGTTCGTCATCCAGCAGGAACGGTCCGCGCGCGCCGAGCACTTCGCAGCGCGAGTGCTGGGGCAAGTCGCGCAAGGTGTTTTCCAGAGCGCGCAGGGTCCAGAACTGATGTGCCGGGATTTCATCCAGATGCTGCAACGGCTCGCGGCCCAAGGTGAACAGCGGTCGCTGGAACGGAGTCAGCGCCTGAATCAACTCCGCCCAGTCGCTGATTTCGCGCCAGTCATCGTCCGGCCCGGCTTGCCATGCAGGGCGGCGCAAGGCCCAACACGGGATGTCGCTCAGTTGTGCGGCCTTGGCGGCGTTGTGACTGATTTGCGCTGCGTAGGGATGGGTCGCGTCCAGCAACAGATCAATATCGTGTTCGCCAATGAATCGGGCCAGGCCTTCAGCGCCGCCGTAACCTCCGACGCGCACCTCGCAGGTCAGGTCAGTCGGCACTCGCCCAACGCCCGCCAGGCTGTAGATATGGTGCGGCCCCAGCGTGCGGGCAATCGCCAGGGCATCGGCAACACCGCCGAGCAGTAATATGCGTTTCATTCCGAAACACCCGCCTGACCGACGATGCCGCCCTGGCGGTCGATCGCAAAAACTTCGACCTGAACCTGCGTCGGCACCATGCTGCGGGCGAAATCCAGCGCGTGCTGACAGACCACATCGCCCAACGCAATACCGAGCGCGGCGCTGATGGCCAGTGCCTGTTGGCTGGTATTGCACTCGCAAATCGCCTGTTGCAGCGCGTCATCGGCACCGGCATCGGCGGCCCAGCGCGCCAGTTGCGGCAGGTCGATGCTGGAATGGCGGCTGTGCAGATCCATATGGCCTGCTGCCAGTTTGCTGATCTTGCCGAAGCCGCCGCAGATGCTCAGTTTGTTCACCGGAACCTTGCGCAGATGTTTGAGCACCGCGCCGATGAAGTCGCCCATCTCGATCAAGGCGATTTCCGGCATCTGATAATGGCGGCGCATGGTGTCTTCGCTGGCGTTGCCGGTGCAGGCCGCGATGTGCAGATAACCGTTGGTCTTGGCGACGTCGATGCCTTGGTGGATCGAGGCAATGTAAGCCGCGCAGGAAAACGGCCGGACGATGCCGCTGGTGCCCAGAATCGACAGCCCGCCAAGAATGCCCAGCCGCGGATTCATGGTTTTCAGCGCCAGCGCTTCGCCGCCTTCGATGCTCACCGTGATTTCAAAGCCGCCGCCGTAGTTCATTTCGTTAGCCAGCACTTGCAGGTGTTCGATGATCATCCGCCGAGGCACCGGGTTGATCGCCGGTTCGCCGACCTTCAGCACCAGACCAGGCCGCGTGACCGTGCCAACACCAGGTCCCGCGATAAAAGTCACGGTGGGAATGTCCAGCAGCCGGACCATGGAAGACACCAACGCGCCATGGGTTACGTCCGGATCGTCACCTGCGTCTTTGATAGTTCCGGCTTCGGCGCCATCGGCGCACAGGCGGCAGAACTCCAGACGCATCTGCACCTGCGTGCCCTTGGGCAGGACGATCTGCACCGCGTCGTTTGCCTGACCAGCGAGCAACAGGCGCGCCGCCGCCAGACTGGTCGCCGTGGCGCAACTGCCAGTGGTCAAACCGCTGCGTAGCGGTGCGGGTTGTTCGGCGGTTTCGTCGCGCATCAGGGTTTGACCACATCCAGAAGGGTGATCGGCAACGCTTGTCGCCAGGTATCGAAATCGCCCAAGGGTTTGGCGTGGGCAATGTGAATGCGGGTCAGTTCGCCGCCATGCAGTTCGCGCCAGGCCATCAACGTGGCTTCGCTTTGCAGGGTGACGGCATTGGCGACCAGCCGCCCACCAGAGCGCAGCTGCTGCCAGCAGGTGTCGAGCACGCCGGGTCGCGTGACGCCGCCGCCAATGAAAATCGCATCAGGGCGCTCCAGCCCAGCCAGGGCCGTCGGCGCACTGCCGCGCACTAATTGCAGGCCCGGCACGCCCAGCGCATCGCGGTTGAATTCGATCAACTGCTGGCGGCCTTCGTCGGCCTCAATCGCCAACGCCCGGCAGCTCGGATGGGCACGCATCCATTCGATGCCGATGGAGCCGCAACCGGCGCCGACATCCCAGAGCAATTCACCCGGTACCGGCGCCAGTCGCGCCAGGGTAATCGCCCGCACGTCGCGCTTGGTCAGCTGGCCGTCATGTTCGAAGGCGGCATCCGGTAAACCGGCCAAGGGCGACAGGCGCAGGGCCTGAGCGTCGGCGCGACAATCGATGGCCACCACGTTGAGCGCAGCAATTTCCGGATTGGCCCATTCGCTGGCCAGTCCTTCAATACGTCGCTCGGCGGTTCCGCCCAGATGTTCCAGCACTGTCATGCGGCTAGGACCGAACCCGCGCTCGCGGAGCAAACCGGCAATGGCGGCGGGGCTGTTGCCATCATTGCTGAGAACCAGCAAACGCACGCCGTTATGAAACTGCGCATTGAGTGCGGCCAATGGACGCGCCACCACCGACAGCGTGACGACTTCCTGCAACGGCCAGCCCAGACGCGCGGCGGCCAGGGAATAAGAAGAGGGCGCGGGCAGGATCAGCATTTCGTTGATATCGACCACGCGGGTCAGACTCGCGCCGACGCCGAACAGCATCGGATCGCCACTGGCCAGCACGCAGACCTCGGCGCCGCGCTGCTCCAGCACCGGATTCAGGGAAAACGGACTGGGCCAGGCGCGGCGTTCGGCCTGGATGCACGGGGGCAGCAAATCCAGCTGGCGCGGACCGCCAAACACCTGATGCGCGCGCAGCAGAGCGTGCCGCGCGTTCTTGCCCAGGCCTTTGTAGCCGTCTTCACCGATTCCCACGACTGTCAGCCAAGGCGACATTTAATTCCCTCAATCCGAGTCTTCCGACAGAGCGGCTTTTCATGCCTGCGGACAAAGCAGGCATAATACCGCGCCCAAGCGGCACAAGTGGCCTATTCACGTGCAGTCCAGTTCCAGCCATGGTGATCCATTGACCGATCCGACGCCCGCCCGTCCGCCCTCGATATCTCTACGCCCCTCGGCTTGTCCGGGGTTGCTGCGTATCGTCGCGGCGCTGGATGGCGGTATCTGCCGCATCAAGCTGGCGGGTGGTTCGATCACTGCGCCGCAAGCGCTGGCCGTTGCCGAGGCTGCGCAGCAGTACGCCCATGGGGTGATCGAAGCGACCAATCGCGGCAATCTGCAAATTCGCGGCATCGGCGAACAGCAGGACGCGTTGATCCAGACCCTGCTGGGTGCTGGCCTCGGGCCGAGCAACCTGGAGAGCGACGACGTGCGCAACCTGATGCTCAGCCCCAGCGCCGGGCTCGATCCTCAGATGCTGTTCGATACGCGCCCACTGGCCGCGCAGATCCTCGCGGCACTGGAAAGTAATCCGCGCTTTCACGATCTGTCGCCCAAATTCGCCATCTCGCTGGATGGCGGCGAAGGTCTGGTGATGCTGGAACATCCTCACGACCTGTGGCTTTGCGCATTGCAGATCGAAGGCGAAACCTTGCTGGCCTTCGGCTTTGCCGGTTGTCCGGGGCAGGATTCGCCTTTGGCTGCGGTTCCTATTGAGCACGGCCTGGAACTGGTGCTGGCTGTGCTGGAGCTGTTTCTGGATACTGCCCGGCCCGAGCAAGTGCGCATGCGTCAGTTGCTGGCGGAAACACCGGCTGAACAGTTGCTCGAACACCTGGCGGCGCGTTTGAGCGTGGCCCTGAAAATTGATCAAAAAATAACCGATTGGCGGCGGGCAAGCGTGGCAACCGATCAGCACATCGGCATTTATCCACAGCGTGAAACCGACAAAGTAGCCGTCGGTGGCGTGGCGCCGTTGGGGCGACTGGATCCTGAGATGCTCACCGCCATCGCGCAGCTGGCCGCTGAAATGGGCGATGGCAGTTTGCGCCTGACGCCCTGGCAAAGCGTGTTATTGCCCAATATTCCGACAGAACAGGCGCAAGACGTGCTGTCGAGGCTGCAAGCGGCAGGGCTGCTGTGCTCTGCCGAGCAGGCCTTGGCGCACATGATTGCCTGCACCGGCTCCACCGATTGCAGCAAAGGCCTGGCCGATACCAAGGGCGATGCGCGAATCCTGGCCGCGCAATTGCAAAAAAACGGCCTCAGCCGCCCCGTGCATCTGACGGCCTGCAAGCGTTCCTGCGCAGCCGCCCATCGCGCGCCGGTGACGTTGCTGGCGGTGTCTGCCGGCCAATACGACCTTTATTTTTGCGATGCAGAACAACCCGGTTTCGGCGTTCTGCGGGCGCGTGACCTCACTATTGAAGCAGCCGGCGCGTTGTTGATCGCCGACTCACGGAGCAGCACCCATGATTGATTACATCCGCGACGGGCAGGAGATTTACCGTAACTCCTTCTCGATCATCCGTGCGGAAGCGCGCCTGGACACTATTCCGGCGGATCTGGAAAAACTCGCCGTGCGGGTGATTCATGCCTGCGGCATGGTCGAGGTCATCGAAGACCTGCGCTTTTCGCCCGGAGCGGGCAAGGCCGGGCGCGATGCCTTGGCGGCCGGGGCACCGATCCTGTGCGATGCGCGCATGGTGTCCGAAGGCATCACCCGCACCCGGTTGCCGGCCAACAATCAGATCATCTGCACGCTGCATGATGACGGCGTGCGGGAACTGGCGCTGGAGCAGGGCAACACCCGCTCCGCCGTGGCGCTGGAACTGTGGCGCCCGCATCTGGAAGGCAGCGTCGTGGTGATCGGCAACGCGCCGACCGCGCTGTTCTATCTGCTGGAAATGCTCGACGCTGGCGCGCCCAAACCGGCACTGATCCTGGGTTTCCCGGTGGGCTTCGTCGGCGCAGCGGAATCCAAGGCGATGCTTGCCGCTGACAGCCGTGGCGTGCCGTTTGTCATCATGCAGGGCCGTCGCGGCGGCAGCGCCATGGCGGTGGCTGCGGTCAACGCCTTGGCCACGGAGATCGAATGATGCAGGCACGCGGTCGATTGATTGGCCTGGGCGTCGGCCCCGGCGACCCGGAACTGATTACCGTCAAGGCGCTGCGCCTGTTGCGCGAGTCGCCGGTGATCGCCTATTTCGTCGCCAAGGGCAAGAAAGGCAACGCCTTCGGCATCATTGAAGGTCATTTGCAGGACGCCCAGACGCTGATGCCGCTGGTTTATCCGGTCACCACCGAGGCGCTGCCCGCGCCGATGTCCTACGAACAAGTCATCAGCGATTTCTACGACGCATCCAGCGCCGACGTGGCCGCGCATCTGGATGCCGGACGCGATGTAGCCGTTATCTGCGAAGGCGACCCATTCTTCTACGGTTCCTACATGTACCTGCACGATCGTCTGGCAGACCGCTATGAAGCCCAAGTCATTCCGGGCGTGTGCTCGATGCTGGGCGGCGCTTCGGTGTTGGGTGCGCCGCTGGTGTACCGCAATCAGAGCCTGTCGGTGCTGTCCGGCGTGCTGCCCCATGAAGAACTCAAGCGCAAACTGGCCGACGCCGACGCGGCGGTGATCATGAAACTGGGGCGCAACTTCCCGAAAGTCCGGCTGGTGCTGGAAGAGCTCGGTCTGGCCGAGCGGGCTTTGTATGTGGAGCGCGCCACCATGGCCAATCAGAAGATCGTGCCGCTGGATCAGGTCGAACCCATGTCCTCGCCATACTTCTCGTTGATCATTGTTCCCGGCGAAAGGTGGCAAGGCTGATGGCCCACAACACACCCGCCATTGTCATTCTCGGCAATGGCAGTTTGGCCACGGCACGGCGGATTCAGCAGGTTTACCCCGACGCGTTGATTCACGGCCTCGTGGAGCGGGTTCAGGGTGCAGACCGAACTTACAGCGAATTCGGCGCCACCTTGCGTCAGATTTATCAGCAGGACACGCCGATCATTGCCTTGTGTGCGGCGGGAATCATCATCCGCACCCTCGCGCCGCTGTTGCTGGAAAAAGGCGCTGAGCCGGCTGTGCTGGCAGTTGCCGAAGACGGCAGCGCCGTCGTGCCATTGTTGGGCGGGCTGGGCGGCGTCAACGTCATGGCTCGGGAAATCGCCGCCGGTTTGGGTATTGCAGCGGCCATTACCACCAGCGGCGAATTGCGCTTCGGCACGTGCCTGCTCAACCCGCCCGCCGGTTATGCCTTGGGTGATCTGGAGCTGGGCAAGCGGTTCGTCTCCGATTTGCTCTCCGGCGAAAGCGTGCGCATCGAAGGTGTCGCGCCATGGCTGGCCAAGGCGCAACTGCCCGAAAACGACCAGGCGCAATTGGCGATTCACGTGGGCAGCGCGGAGCGCGAGCCTTCACAACATGAGCTGCTGATCTACCCGCGCAGCGTCGCCGTGGCCGTGAGCGCAACGCTTCCGCAGCTGGCCGCCAATGTCCGTGCCGCGCTGCATGAGGCCGGGATCGCCGTGCAATCCCTGGCCTGCCTGCTGGCGCCCGACGCGCAGATGGCCGACCCGCTGCTGCATCAGGCCGCTGCCGAACTGGCGGTGCCAATTCGGTTTGTCGCGGCAGCGAGCGCGAGCGACATGGCGATGCAAGCCGTGCCGCAATTGTTGCCGCCGATCAGTATCAGTGAATACCTGGCAATCGTTGTCGCCCCGCAGCCTCTGGATGTTGACCAGATTGGTCGCGGGCGCGGCAGGCTGGCGGTCATCGGCCTCGGTCCCGGTGCCGCGGATTTGATGGTGCCCGCAGTCAAGGCCGAACTGGCTCGCGCCAACGACGTGCTCGGTTACGAAACCTACGTGCGCATGGCCGGGCCGTTCCGTGCCGATCAAGTGCTGCACTGCACCGACAACCGCGAAGAAATGCAGCGCGCCCGACATGCCTTCGAACTGGCGGCGTCGGGGCGCAGCGTGGTGATCGTGTCTTCGGGGGATCCCGGCGTGTTCGCCATGGCCTCGGCGGTGCTGGAAGCCTTGCACGAATCGAGCAATGCCGATTGGCATACGGTTGAACTGAAAATCCTGCCGGGGGTTTCCGCCTCGCTGGCGACCGCTGCGCAAGCTGGCGCGCCGTTGGGCCATGATTTCTGCGTGATGTCGCTTTCCGACAACCTCAAGCCGTGGGACGTCATCGAAAAGCGTCTGGACCTGGCCTCGCAAGCCGATCTGGCTCTGGCGTTCTATAACCCGATTTCCCGTTCACGCCCGTGGCAACTGGGCCGCGCGCTGGAAATCGTCCGCCAGCACCGCACGCCTGAAACGCCTGTGACATTGGGCCGCGACATCGGCCGTCCCGGCCAGACCTTGCGCATCATCACCCTGGGCGAACTGACTCCGGATCAAGTGGACATGCGCACCATGGTGTTGATCGGCTCTTCGACGACTTGTGTGTTTCCGCGGCCCGATGGCGGTACCTGGGTGTATACGCCGCGTTGGTATGGGGGAAAACCGGGCGGTTGAGGTTGCTCCGGTTTTTCGCCGGTCATGATCTTTGGCAGAGTCGTCTATCAGCAAAGGATCATGGCCTGATTACAAGTAAGGATATTCCGAGTTTGATGTAATCCTGTAGGCGTTATTATTCAAGTTGGCTAGTTTTAGCACTCCGTTAATGCACGTGGAGTGCTAAGAATGAATGAGCTTGAATCGAATGCCCTTGTCGCAGGTAATAATATTATCTCGTTCGCTGCTGGAGTTTCGGCCGCCGACCGCGTTGATCTCCTCGATCTAATGATGTACGCCAATATATATGCCGGTCAGTCTTATAGGGTCGAGGAAGACTGGATCAGTTGGATGCTGTACTACCGCAAGCAACTGGAATACTCCGGATGCCGGTTGCGCAGCTTGATTGTAAAAGAGCCCATGGTCATCAACAGTGCTCGGGAATTGGATGATATTGGTTTCAGCGTCAAAGGTACCGTACAGATTGCCAATCTGTTGGAGCTTACCCGCCGATCTTTCAAGGCGGTGCGGCTGAGTGAGTATGCGCGGCATTTTTTTGAATACGGCAGCGGTTCCGGATCACTCAGCACTTTTCAGGTAGTGCCCTGCGAGAACCTCGCTGAGGGCGAGATCTCGTTCCTGGTCTGTGGGCTGCATGCCAGCGCTACTGTCACGTCCGATGACAGGGGCGGCGATTGGCGGGTTGGCCGGGAAATGGTGGTGCGCCTGGCCGGTGGTGTCTATTCACTGCGTCGGCAGGATTTCTCGGCACATCGGGAGCGCATTCGCGCGCGTCTGCTGGAGATCGGGCGATTCAATATAAATCAGATTAGTATCTGACTGAGAATGTAGGAATCGTCTACAGTTGGCTGCGAAATCGTCTATGCAAGTGTCGTTAATATGAGTTGTATATGAGCGACCATTTGACGGAGGTATGTGGGAAAGCATGTAATAGGATAAAGGTTAGTTCGTTTTTCTGCCGTCGGGCCCTGATTTAACAGGTGTGGGAGGGGAAGTGGCGTTTCGAGTGTTTAGGTCCGGTATCAGTGACATGTTTCCGGGCTCCATTTGTTTAAGCGGAAATTGGAGAGGTGGAAGTCTCAGTATCACTCAGCTAATTTGAGGTTGTCCATGACGGACACTTTACTGAAAAGGATTTTTAACGTGAATAACATTGATATTGAAAGCCGCATCTCGGAAAGTCGTGCATTCATTGATAGTTGCGAGCTGGGAAGTTGCAAGCATACCGCGCTTATGCGCGACGATGAGAAGTCTGCGCAAGCACTTGTCATCAACGATACTATCGTTTCCCTCGTGGCGGGCATGAGCGCTGCAAACAAGGCCGTCGTCAAGGACTGCATGTTGTTTGCCAGTCTCAATGCTGACAAGACTTTCCCCGAGGGTGGCGTGCAGTGGTTCAACCAGTACAAAACAGTCATGGCTTATTGCGGCTGGACTTCCCAGTCAGCGGAGTTGAGTGACTATAAATCTGCCAATAGCCGTTTCACCATGGAACAAGAGGGGCTGAAAATTCTCTCTTCGGCGATCACTGCCATGGCTTTGCCGGGTCCGACGTCATTGCTGCTGCTGAAGGTCGCGAAGGATGCGGTTGAAGTCCTACAGTCGAGTGAAAAGCCGCTGCGCTTGTTTGAAAACTCCAGCAAGACAGCCAAAGGGGCGAAGTTTGTCATTGGTTCAGCGGTCGAGTCCCAGGACAACGAGTTGGCGATGGCGTTGGGGGCGATGGATTTCGCAACGTCGATCAATGTGACCAATGTCTTGTTCTGGGAATGGAATAGCGCATCGGTAAGTATCAAACGCGCCGAAAATCACCTGATTCTCAACCAACGACATTTCGAGGGTATTGCCGAAACCCTGCGGGAAAAACTCACCGAAAATGCAAGAAAAGCCGTGCTTGAGTTTGATATCTGACCATTCAGGAGTCGCGGTTCGCCACGACTCTTCCGTTCCAGAGGGAGCTACATCATGCGCAATGGATTGCGAGCCAGTTATGTAAATGGCAATAGCCTGCTGTTTTTTGCTGATCAAGCCAGCCTGGCGTTTCAAGAGGATGTGCTGATCAGCACGTTGTACTGCCAGTTGGCGGCTTCGGCCAAGCATTCAGCCTTCAACGAAGCCGCCAACTGGCGTCAGCGATACTTCAATGCCCTGACCAGCTTTCGCTGCACGATTGTTTATCGCGATGTGCAAAACCTCCCGCTTGATCCGGATGAAACGATCTGGGCTCGTTTGAAAGGGATGCTTGGTAGACGGGTTTCAGCTGCGCTGATTGAAGCAGCAGAAACAGCAATCACCAACCTGACAACCCATGCCGACCACGAAGCCAGTGCGTTATTGCGCAAGCAAACGGTGCAGCTTGATTCGCATAACGATCCGGATAGCGGCACTCAAGAAAGCAAGGAGGTCTACGACGTCGCGCTGCAATTAGGTTTCATGGACGCGACGCCGACCATGCATCTGGTCCTGTTTTCTTTCAAGAGCGCCAGCCCGGTCAGCGGACTTCCGCTTGCCGACCTGTTTTCTTCCAGCGTGATCATCGGCGACCTTCATGTCGCTATAGTTTCCGCAGAGCTGGATGAGCATGATTTTGGCTACTTCCGGCAAGGCCTGCTCGACAAACTGGGCTCCAGGCGTGAAGCGCTGTGCATGGAAATTGCGGGAGTAGATCCATGAGCGGCGACTCGTCCAGGTCCATGTTGCGGGGTTCCAACCTGGTTTCATTTTTCCCGGAACTCTCCCCACTCAGCAGGGGGGACATTCTGGACGCGCTGCTCTGGGCGCAGTTGAGCGCGTCGGATCGTTACAGTCCCGAAAAGCAGTGGGAGCAATGGATCGAGCTCTACACGGCAGTGCTGATCGACAGTAGTTTTAAACCCGGCAGCTCGCTCGCACAAAAGCCGGTAAAGGTCAGCAATGAAAGCGGTTTTCGGCGGGAGGCGGCGAAGCTGGTCAAGACCATAACCCCGCCGGGGCTGGCGAACGTGGCCGAGGTAGCGTTAAACGATATGTTCAACAGTGCTCATGCTCGCCTGTTCTTCGACAGCTGGTTCAGTTTCAACGCGGGTCGATCCGACAGTTTTCAGATCGTGCCTTGCGAGAAAGGGGGATTCGGTCAGGTAAAAATTGCCGCCTGCGGGTTGCAAATGGTTACCCGTACCAAGGTAAAGCCCCCCAACGGATGGTTCCCGGCGTGGCCTTTTACCTACGAAATGACCCTGACCCTCAGAGGCGGCGGTTTCGTCTATGACGTGTACGAATACGCAGCTCACCGCGAGCGTATCCGCGAGGCATTACGGGTCAAAGGCTCCGAAGCCATCAAGGCCATCGAGCTTTGAGTGGCTGCGGGTTCACGGCACCAGATAACCCCGAACTCCGGTGAAGATAATTTGCGCCGCCAGCGCGCAGACAAACAAACCCATCAATCGGCTGACAATCTGCAAACCCTGGTCGCCCAATACCCGTTCGATATGGTTGGACAGGTAAAGCACCACGCCGACGGTGAGGCTGGCCAGGGCGATGCTGAGGATGGCGGTGAGCTTGTCGTCCCAGTGGGGCTGGCTGACGCCCATGACCAACAGTGCGCCAATGGTGCCGGGGCCGACGGTCAATGGAATGGTCAGCGGCACGATGGTCATGTCCTGCTGGACATTGTCGGTCTGCACGGCCGACTTGCCTTGGGCCATGCCCAGGGCGGAGATAAACAGCACACTGCCAGCGCCGATACGGAAGGCGTCGACGGTGATGCCGAACACACTGAAGATCACCCGGCCGAACAAATACAGCAGCACACTGGAAACCAGCGTTGCCAGGGCCACTTTCCAGGCCAGCCGCCGTTGCTCCTTGCGTGAATGACCCCGGGTCAGGCTGATGAAGCAGGACAGGACAAAGAACGGGCTATAAAGCACCAGCATCTTCAGGTAAACGCTGAACAACACATGGAGCATGGCTTGGGCTCGCGGCAGCAGAATAAGGACGAGGGGAGTCTATCAGGCGGCAAGCGCTGGCTTGCTGTGGATTGTCAGTTTTGCTGATAAAGGTCGCTGTCGGATGTCAGCGCATGAGTCTTGGCGCGCTGGGCAACCCAGAATTCCACCAGTTCGCGCAGTTGCGACAGCTCGACGGGTTTGGCCATGTGGCCGTCCATGCCCGCTTGACGCGCGCGATCCTTGTGTTCGGTCAGGATGTGCGCGGTCAGTGCAACCACCGGGGTCCGCACACGCTGATTACCCACTTCCCAGGCGCGCAATTGTTCCGTGGCAGAGAAGCCATCGAGGATCGGCATTTCGCAGTCCATCAGGACCAGATCGTAACGCTGGGCCTTCATCGCCCGCAGTGCTTCTTCGCCGTTGCTGGCCGTGTCGGGATGCAGGTTGAGCTTGCCGAGCATGCCGCGAATGACCTTGGTGGAAATGCTGTTGTCTTCAGCCACCAGAATGCGGAAGTCACTGGGTACGTTGATCGGGGTATTGAGCACCGGCGTAATGGTCAGCGGGCTTGCGCCTTTGTTGCGCTGGGTGAGTTCGTCCGCCAGCGTAGTCTTCAGGGTGTAGCCGGCCACGGGTTTGGCAAGGATGCGTTTGACCCCGGCATTGCGCGCGATGATCTTGCTCGGCGCGTTGCTGATGCCGGTCAGCATGATCAACAGAATGTCGTGGTTCAGGCTCGGGTCTTCCTTGATCTTGGCGGCCAGCTGCATGCCGGTCATGCCGGGCATGTTCTGGTCGAGCAGGACCACATCGAAGTAATCGCGCAAGTGCGCCTTGGTGCGCAGCAGTGCCAGCGCTTCCTTGCCCGAGGAGACCGCGCTGACGTTCAAGCCCCAGGCGGTGCATTGCTGGACCAACACCTTGCGGCAGGTGTCGTTGTCGTCAACCACCAGAACGCGCGCACCTTTGAGCGGGCTGTCCATGTCCAGCGGCGGCTGCTCCAGACGATCAGCGTCCAGTGGCAGGCTCAGCCATAACGTGCTGCCCTGGCTGCTGCCGGTCTGGATGCCGAACTCGCCGTCCATCAGCAGGATCAACTGCCGGGCAATGACCAGCCCCAGGTGGCCGCCCAGCTTGCTCGCGGCGAGGAAATTCTTGCTGTGCAGTTCCGCATGCAGCAGGGCGTCGCGCTCACTCGGCGCCAGTGGTTCGCCGCTGTCCTGTACGGCAATGCGCAGACGTGGCTTGCCAGCGCGGGAGTCGAGGGCGACCACCACGAGGATTTCGCCTTCGTCGGTTTTTTTCAGGGCGTTTTCCAGCAGGCTCAATACGGTCTGCCGCAAGCGGGTCGGGTCACCGCTGATGACTCGTGGCACTTGCGGCTGGATCAGGCTGATCAGTTCGACATTCTGCTGTTCAGCCTTCGCCCTGAAGATATTCATGCAGTCTTCGATCAACGCACTGAGATCGAACTGCACGTCGTCCAGCTCGATCTGGCCGGACTCCAGCTTGGTAATGTCCAGAATCTCGTTGATCAGCGTGAGCAGTTCGTTGCCAGCGCTGTGCACGGTCTGCACGTAATCACGTTGCTTGACCGACAGCGGCGTGCCCAGCAGCAATTCGGTCATGCCCAGCACGCCGTTCATGGGTGTGCGGATTTCGTGACTGATTTTGGCCAGGAACTCCGCCTTGGCATTGATTTCCGCCGTGCTGGCAGCCTGATCGCGACTGATGCTGAATCTGTCTTCGGTGATGCTGCGATGGCGCTCGCTGAGCGCGATGCTCATGAGCAAGCCGCTGACGCAGAACACGCCGAGCAGAGTGAAAATCAGCCATTGCGGGGAAATCATTGTCAGCCATAGCAGCGCGGGCAGGATGATCAGGCAGCCAATATTGAACGTGATCATTGAAACCACGAACAGCCGCGCCGGCCAGTAGCCTTTTTGCCAGTTATACGCTGACACAAACAGGATACTTAGCGTCGCCAGACTGACCAGGCCGAAGGTCAGCAGGTTGAGCGGCAAGGTGTCGACGAACAGGACCAGCAAGCCGCCCAGCGCGATGACCAGCAGGCTGCCCAGCAACCAGCGATCCAGCTTCACGACTTTGCGGTGGTAGAAGAAACAATAGGTGTACATCAGCCCGGTAATCGCCGCGAGCAAAAGGGTCAGGTGCGCGCTGGGTGTCTGCGGGATATGCCAGGTATTGAGCCAGGGCGTCAGCAGGTTGAGCAGCAGCAGCGCACTGAGGGTCAGAAGTCCTTCGCAGGCGGCAAGCCACAGGTTGCTCGGCGAGCGTGTGTGCGCGTAGCGAGTCAGATTTTGCAGGATCAGCATGGCGAGCGAACCGAACAAAAGTCCGAACAGAAAGGGTTCGCGTTCGTCGGCAGCGCTTTCGATTGCCGATTGCAGCGTGATGTTGGGGCGCAATTGCTGAGTCGAGACCAGGCGCAGGTAGAGATCAAGCGGCACGTCACTCTGAGGTAACGGCAACATGAAGTCGCGGGAGTGCAGTAGCTGGTTTTGGCGCGGAACGTTGTTGCCGGTGCGCGAATGGTCGACCATCTGCTCGCCGTTGAGGACGTACAGGTCCAGGCTGGCCAGATCCGGTGCAAAGACGCGCAGCAGTTGTTCGTGCTTGTTGGGTTGCAAGCGATAGTGCAGCCACAGCGCGCTGTCTCGATCTGCTGCGGTGATGTGTGCCAGATCGATGGGACTGAACGCGTTTTCGAAGCGTGCCGAGCGGATATCGCTCAGTTGCAGATCCGCCTGACTGTCGAGCAAGGTTGACCAGCCCGCACTCTGCTCGGCTTGCGCTGTGAGCATGAAGAGCAGGGTCAGCACCCCGACGGTTAATCTTTTGGCAATCCTGAGCCAGCGCACGGCGAAATCCCTTCGTAGATGAATACCAGACAACCCTGCGCGATGCTGAAATAACCAGAAGAATCCAAACATTCGGACCCATTGCGGGGCGAGTCATCTGTCTCGCCCCGCAGGATTGCGCCCGGTTCTGGTTGCCTGACGGCGTTATTCCAGCTCTTTACCGCGCTCGCGTGCAATGGCGCGATAGCCAATGTCACTGCGATAGAAACAACCTTCCCAATCAATCTTTGCTGCCAGCGCATAGGCCTGTTGTTGCGCATCACCCACGCTATCACCCATGGCTGTCGCGCACAGAACGCGGCCACCACTGGTTACCACCTGACCAGCCTGCAACGTGGTCCCGGCATGAAACACTTTGCCCGATAGTTGCGCTGCGTCGTCCAGACCCTTGATCGCTGCGCCCTTGGCGTAATCGCCAGGGTAACCGCCAGCGGCCAGAACAATGCCCAGGCTTGGGCGAGGGTCCCATTGCGCTTCGACTTTATCCAGTGCCTGCGCCAATGCCGCCTCGACCAGCAACACGAGGCTGGACTGCAAGCGCAGCATCACGGGTTGGGTTTCCGGATCGCCAAAGCGGCAGTTGAACTCGATAACCTTCGGATTACCAGCTTTGTCGATCATCAGACCAGCATAGAGGAAGCCGGTGTAAATATTACCTTCGTCAGCCATGCCTCGGACGGTCGGCCATATGACCAGATCCATCACCCGCTGATGCACCTCGGCGGTCACCACCGGAGCCGGGGAGTAAGCACCCATGCCGCCGGTATTCGGACCGCTGTCGCCGTCGCCGACGCGCTTGTGATCCTGGCTGGTGGCCATCGGCAGTACATTCTTGCCGTCAACCATGACAATAAAGCTGGCCTCTTCGCCATCGAGAAATTCTTCGATGACCACACGCGAACCCGCTTCGCCAAAGGCGTTGCCGGCCAGCATGTCACGTACCGCGTCTTCCGCTTCGACCAGGGTCATGGCGACGATCACGCCTTTGCCCGCAGCCAGGCCGTCGGCCTTGATGACAATTGGCGCGCCCTTTTCACGAAGATAAGCCAGGGCGGGCTCGATTTCAGTGAAGTTCTGATAATCGGCAGTCGGGATCTTGTGGCGAGCCAGGAAATCCTTGGTGAATGCCTTCGAGCCTTCCAGCTGGGCAGCGCCAGCGGTAGGACCGAAGCAATCCAGGCCACGGGCGCGGAACAGATCGACAACACCTGCGACCAGCGGCACTTCCGGACCAACGATGGTCAGCGAAACGTTCTTTTCTGCGAAGTCTGCCAGTTGCTCAAGGGCGAGCACGTCAATGGCAACGTTTTCGCACTTGGCTTCGATGGCGGTGCCGGCATTGCCAGGGGCCACGAAAACCTTGACGACGCGTGGGTCCTGGGCAACTTTCCAGGCCAAAGCGTGTTCGCGTCCGCCGCTGCCGATGATCAAAATGTTCAAAGAAAGACTCCTTCGGAGAAGCTGCAAGCTACAAGCGGCAAGTAAAAGCGATTTGCGTGGCTTTTAATGCAGCTCATGGCTTTGAATTGGTTAGGCCGCAATGGCAGGCGAGAGCGACTGATGTCCGCTTTTGCTTGCCGCTTGCAGCTTGGAACTTGCTGCTGACACTTCAGTGCCTGAAATGCCGCATCCCGGTGAACACCATCGCAATGCCCGCTTCATCAGCGGCGGCGATCACTTCGTTATCGCGCATCGAACCGCCCGGCTGGATGACGGCGGTGATGCCGACCTTGGCTGCGTTGTCGATGCCGTCGCGGAACGGGAAGAATGCGTCCGAGGCCATCACGGCGCCCTGAACCTGCAGACCGGCGTGTTCCGCCTTGATCGCGGCAATGCGTGCCGAGTTGACGCGGCTCATCTGGCCGGCGCCGACGCCGATGGTCTGGCGATTGCGAGCGTAGACAATAGCGTTGGACTTGACGTATTTCGCCACTTTCCAGGCGAAGATCAGGTCGTGAACTTCCTGTTCGGTCGGCGCGCGCTGGGTGACAATTTTAAGGTCGTCGGCACCGATCATGCCGATATCACGGCTCTGCACGAGCAGGCCGCCGTTGACGCGTTTGTAGTCCCAGGCAGCTGCACGTTCGGCAGCCCATTGGCCGGTGGTCAACAGACGCACGTTGGCTTTGGTGGCGACGATGGCCTGGGCTTCGGCGCTGACGCTCGGGGCGATGATCACTTCGACGAACTGTCGCTCGACGATGGCCTTGGCGGTTGCAGCGTCCAGCTCGCGGTTGAAGGCGATGATGCCGCCGAATGCCGATTCGGTATCGGTGGCGTAGGCCAGTTCGTAAGCCTGACGGATGCCGCCTTCAGCGTCCGGACAAACCGCAACGCCGCACGGGTTGGCGTGTTTGACGATGACGCAGGCTGGCTTGACGAAGCTTTTCACGCATTCGAGCGCGGCGTCGGTATCGGCCACGTTGTTGAACGACAGTTCCTTGCCTTGCAGCTGGGTTGCCGTGGCAATGCCCACTTCGGCCGGATTGGCTTCGACGTAGAACGCAGCACTTTGGTGCGGGTTCTCGCCATAGCGCATTTCCTGCGCCTTGATGAACTGGCTGTTGAAGGTGCGCGGGAAACCGTTGCGACCTTCTGTGCTCAGGGTTTCAGCGGTCTGGTCGATGCTGCCCAGATAGTTGGCGATCATTCCGTCGTAGGCAGCGGTATGTTCGAACGCCTTGAGCATCAGGTCGAAACGCTGTGCGTAAGTCAGGCCACCCGCCTTGAGGCTTTCCAGTACCAGGCTGTAATCGCTTGCGTTGACTACGATGGCCACATCTTTATGGTTTTTCGCCGCAGAACGGACCATGGTCGGGCCGCCGATATCGATGTTTTCGATGGCGGTAGGCAGGTCGCAGCCTGGCTTGGCGACAGTTGCCTGAAACGGATAGAGATTGACCGCGACCAGATCGATCGGCTTGATGCCGTGCTCGTTCATGATGGCGTCGTCGATGCCGCGACGACCGAGGATGCCGCCGTGGATTTTCGGGTGCAGGGTCTTGACCCGACCGTCCATCATTTCCGCAAAACCGGTGTAGTCGGCAACTTCAACCGCTGCGACGCCGTTGTCCTGCAGCAGCTTGAAGGTGCCGCCGGTGGAAAGGATCTCGACGCCAAGGGCTTCCAGCTCGCGGGCGAATTCGAGGATTCCCGTCTTGTCGGAAACACTGATCAGGGCGCGGCGGATCGGCAGGCGTGTGGTCTGGTCGGTCATCTCAATTTCCATCAAAAGCAAAAGAAGTAAGCAAAAAAGGCGACAGCGCCGAAGCGCGTCGCCTTTTTGTTTTGAATGCTTAAAGCAGGTCGTACTGCTTGAGTTTCTTGCGCAAGGTGCCGCGGTTCAGGCCCAGCAGCTCGGACGCTTTGGTCTGGTTGCCCTTGACGTAATTCATCACGCTTTCGAGCAGCGGCGCCTCGACTTCCGACAACACCAGGTTGTAGACGTCAGTGACGGGAGCGCCTTCGAGGTGGGCGAAATAATTGTGCAGCGCCTTCTCGACACTGCCGCGCAGGGTCTGGCCCTCTTCGCTCGGCGTGTTGAGGTGCTGTTTCAAATTGACGTTGTCGCTCACGGGTGTTGTTCCACTCACTAAAGTCTCGGTCATCATCGTCATGCGGCCACCTCTTCTTCTTTCCCTGCATCCGGGCTTTCGTAGCGTTCGCTGAAAAACTCGCGGACGTTGGCGCACTGTGCTTCTGTATCCTGCAAACGATTGAAGTGGGCGCGAAACTCCCTGGCGCCCGGCAAGGTTGCGAGATACCAGCCGACATGCTTGCGCGCAATACGTACGCCAAGCACATCGCCGTAGAAAACGTGAAGCGCTGCCAAATGCTCAAGCAGAATGCGTTCCACTTCACTTAATTGCAGAGTCGGCAATGTCTCGCCGGTTCGCAGGTAGTGTTCTATTTCGCGAAAAATCCATGGGCGCCCTTGAGCAGCCCGGCCAATCAACAGCCCGTCGGCGCCGGTCGCGTGCAAAACGTGCCGGGCTTTCTGGGGTGAATCGATGTCGCCATTGGCAAATACCGGAATCGACATCGCCTGCTTGATTTCAGCGATGGTGTCGTATTCGGCTTCACCGGTGTAAAGGTCGGCACGGGTGCGTCCATGGACGGCCAATGCCTGAATCCCGGCCTGTTCGGCGATTTTCGCAATCGTCAGGCCATTTTTGTTCGCCCGGTCCCAACCGGTGCGTATCTTCAAGGTGACCGGCACATCGACCGCGGCAACCACTGCCTGCAGGATCTCGTTCACCAGATGCTCGTCTTTCAACAGCGCAGAACCCGCCGCCTTGTTACACACTTTTTTCGCCGGACATCCCATGTTGATGTCGATGATCTGCGCGCCCAGTTCAACGTTGGCGCGCGCGGCGTCGGCAAGCATTTGCGGGTCACCACCGGCGATCTGTACCGAGCGCGGCTCGGGATCACCCTCGTGGATCATGCGCAGCCGCGATTTGCGGCTGTTCCACAGGCTCATGTCACTGGTGACCATTTCCGAAACCACCAGGCCCGCGCCGAGTTGGCGGCAGAGCTGACGAAAGGGCTGGTCGGTGACGCCCGCCATGGGGGCGAGAATCAAGCCATTGTGCAATGTATAAGGACCGATGCGTACCGCCGACATAGGTGTGCCTGTTGTGGGGGCCGAATCATCGCAGGCCGTGATGACTGCTCGATGTTCACGGTCTGCCCGGTCCGGTCTTCCAAGTGCTCAAGCGCTTTTCAGACCGAATCCAGAGTAAGAAAAAGGGTTGGCATGATACCCGCTCTCGATGACTGGATAAAGGCTGAATTGGATAAAATCTGAACAGTTATTTTTTATCGCGAAACGTTCAAGCTTGTTGTCCAGGTTCCAAAATAGCTCGGCGGCGGCTGCCAATGAGTGCATCGAAATCGATACGCCAGGTCTATGAGGGGCGGCGAGCCAGACGCCGCGCGGCTTTCATTCCGGAGAACGGAAGCTCAGGCTGTAATTCACCGCTTTGGCACCGGGATCGAGAATGTCCAGCGCGATGTGAATCGGTGTCTGCGGTGGCATTTCTTCCTTGCCGGCCATCTCGCCGCTCAGGTATTCCGCCGGTTTGAAGCGACGACTGGCAATCAGCTGACCACTGGTATCGGCGAAACGCAGCTCCAGCAGCGGGAAAGGTTGGGAAAACGACGCGCGGTTATAGATGATCGCGTCGACGACCAATGCACCTTTGAATTCCGGATGGCTGCGCACCACCAGATTGCTGCTTTTGAGCAATTTGATATCGACCTTGGACGGAACCTTGCAGTCGATTTGCGGGCAGATCAGCTGAAACCAGGGGCGGTACTGGTCCTGGCGGGCCAGCTCGTCAAAGTGATACCAGATGTATTGGCCTGCCAGCCCGGCTAAAGCCAATACCGCCAGCAGTGTCCAGATCAGGCGCCGTCCCCAATTGGATTTGGGTCGCTGCCATTCCAGTTGCAGCGGCTCGTCGGTCAGATCAACCAGTGTCTTGTCGCGCACCCCAGGCTCGCTGCGATTGCGTCGGCCGCGAACTTCGGGCTCTGGTTGAGGCTCGTGGTCTTGTTCATGGTCATCGTCATCAAGCGCCGACCAGCGTTCAGTCTTCTCGCTGCCCGGCGCCTTGCGCTGGCTCTGCAGAGGGGCCATGGGCTCCTCGTCGCCGAGGCCGTCCGGGGTCGAGGACAGCGACGGTTCGGTTCGGCCGTTGCCGGAAGACTGCTCATGCTCGGATTCAGGTTCGAGTTCCAGTGATTGCTGGGGCTCGGGTATAACTTCGGCCTGCAATTCCGGCAGTTGACTGACGTCGTCATTGCGCAGGCTGGTGACCCACGCGTCGTCTTCGGTTTGCCCATTGTCGCGATGGGCAGACAGGTTGGTATCGCCATCAACACGGCTTCTTTCGCGACCGAAGGTTTCCGGCAGCTGGATTTCCCGCTGCTCAAGCCGTGCCAGTTCTTCGTCCAGGTCCATGTCGTCCAGGTCCAGGGCGTTGGCTTTCCAGTCTCTGGGCGCTGGGACGATTTCCACCACTTCAGGTTCAGGCGCAGGTTCGACAGCCACGAGCGCCGGTGGGGCTTGCACGGCTGGCGGCGCAATAATCGCTGGCACGGGCTCAGACGTTGGTGCAGACGGCTTGGCTGCCTCGACAGTCGAGTCACTGCCGCGCTGTTCCAGTAACTGTTTTGCGGCATTGAAGACCTGCAGGCAGGCGCCGCAACGCACCACGCCGCGTGCCACGCTCAGCTGGGCGTGGCTTACTCGGAAACTGGTCTGGCAGTGCGGGCACTGGGTGACGAAGCTGTCGGTCATGCGACTGTCCGGTTCAAGCGGCGGTTAACGGCGACGGCCCGTGATGCGTACCCAGCCATCACGGTTAGCAATCGGATCGAGATCGAACGTACTGGCATAAGCGGCGGCAACTTCTTCGCCTTGCTCGGCCAGAATGCCGGACAGCGCCAGTCGGCCGCCTGGTTTGACCAGCGTCGCCAACTGAGGTGCCAACGCGACCAGCGGCCCGGCGAGAATATTGGCAACCAGCACGTCGGCCGGTTCCTGCGGCAGGTCTTCCGGCAGGTACAACGGGAAACGCTCGGCCTCGATGTGGTTACGACCGGCGTTGTCCCGCGAGGCTTCCAGCGCCTGCACGTCGATGTCGGTACCGACCGCTTGTCTGGCGCCCAGCAGCAAGGCAGCAATGGCGAGGATGCCCGAGCCGCAACCGAAGTCCAGCAGGTTGCAGTCTTTCAGGTCCTGACCGTCCAGCCATTCCAGGCAGAGTGCGGTCGTCGGGTGAGTGCCGGTGCCGAACGCCAGGCCCGGGTCGAGCAGCAGGTTGACTGCGTCCGGCTCCGGAGCGGCATGCCAGCTCGGCACGATCCACAGGCGCTGACCGAAACGCATTGGCTGGAAATTGTCCATCCAGCTGCGTTCCCAGTCCTGATCCTCGATGACTTCGCTCATGTGTTCCGGCAGTTCGGCGCCGGTGAGCAGTTTCAGATGCGCAAGGACATGGTTGGCATCGGTGTCGGCTTCGAACAGGGCGAGCAGGTGCGTGTGCGACCACAGCGGCGTGGTGTTGAGTTCCGGCTCGAAGATCGGCTGATCTTCGGCGTCCATGAACGTCACGGACACGGCGCCGACTTCAAGAAGGGCGTCTTCGTAGGTTTCGGCTTGTTCTGGGCTGATGGCGAGACGGACTTGCAGCCAAGGCATGGCGGGTTACCTTCGAATGAAAAATGATCTGCGGTTCAGTGCAGCAGGAAACGCGCAAGTTTACTGTGATGCGTCACAAACAACAAAGCCGCTGTGAAAGCGGCTTTGTTGATCCGGAGCAAGCGACCTTATTGATTGGCCAGCTTGTGTTCCAGGTAGTGAATGTTGACGCCGCCTTCGCAGAAGCCTTCATCACGGGTCAGGTCGCGGTGCAGCGGGATGTTGGTCTTGATCCCGTCGACCACGATTTCGTCCAGGGCATTGCGCATGCGGGCCATGGCTTCGTCGCGCGTTGCGCCCCAGGTGATCAGCTTGCCGATCAACGAGTCGTAGTTGGA
>NZ_JAFCXH010000043.1:0-33250 GCF_049898225.1 Pseudomonas sp. DSP3-2-3
TAGTCCCCCATTGCCGGAGCAATAGTCCTGTACTGCCGCGAGCTTTGCCTGCTCTGTGTATTTTTTCATATCACCCCCTTTATGTTGATGTCCAACATTTGGGGGTCAGATCAAATTTAAGTGGGCACCAGTTCTAGACTTTTAAGCGGGTATTTCATGCAGCCAACACGCCGTTCCTATTCCAAATCCTTCAAGGCTCAGGTCATTCAAGAGTGTGTCCAGCCCGGCGCTTCGATTGCCAGCATCGCACTCAGCCATAGCCTCAATGCAAACCTCGTCCATAAATGGATTCGGGTGCAGGCGCAGAAAAGCACGGCGCTGCAACCCGCATTTATTCCGTTACCCATGCAGCTGGCCGGAGCAAATTCGCAAGCTGCATCGTCGAATATCTGCGTTGAGATCCAGCACCCGCGCGGTACCGTCAAAGTGAACTGGCCAAGCGAAAATGCTGCTGCCTGCGCGACCTTTCTTCGAGACCTGCTGCGATGATCCGCATCGACTTCATCTGGCTCGCTACTGAGCCGATGGACATGCGAGCGGGCACCGAAACCGCGTTAGCCAGGATGATCGCGGTGTTCGGTGCGGCGAAGCCGCACTGTGCTTATCTATTTGCCAACCGTCGTGCCACTCGCATGAAGGTTCTAGTCCACGACGGCTTCGGTATCTGGCTGGCGGCTCGCCGGTTGAACCAGGGTAGGTTCCACTGGCCAAGCATTCGTCATGGCTCTGAAATGCAGTTGGACACCGAGCAACTCCAGGCTCTGGTGTTGGGCCTACCATGGCAGCGCGCAGGTTCCGGCGGGGCGATCACACTGCTTTAAGGGCTGCCATTAGCCTATCGGTCTATCGCCGCGAACTGCCCATTCTGCCAAAATCCGGGGCATGAGTTCTTCTCCCAATATCGACCAAATGTCCCCCGACCAACTGCGCGCTTTGGCAGCGCAGTTGCTGTCGCAAGTCGACACCATGGGCAAGAAGATCAACCGCGATCAAACGGTGATCGAGAAACTGACACACGAGATTGCCCAACTTAAGCGTTTGAAGTTTGCCAAGCGTAGCGAGCAGATGAATCCTGAGCAGGCCAGCCTGCTAGATGACCTGATCGATACCGATATCGCGGCGATTGAAGCAGAGCTTCAGGCGTTGCAAACAGTGCCAGCGGCGACCGAGAAAAAGCAAAAGCCCAAGCGCACTGCATTGCCACCAGAGTTTCCACGCACGTTGATCCATCACGAACCTGACAATACTCACTGCCAATGCGGCTGCGCACTCAAGCGTATCGGCGAGGACGTCAGCGAGAAGCTGGACTACACGCCTGGCGTCTTTACCGTCGAACGCCATGTCCGTGGTAAGTGGGTCTGTGATGACTGCGAAACACTGATCCAGGCGCCGGTTCCGGCGCAGGTCATTGATAAGGGCATCCCCACCGCTGGGCTGCTTGCCCACGTAATGATCGCCAAGTTTGCCGACCATCTTCCGCTTTACCGCCAGGAATCGATTTTTGGTCGAGCGGGCTTGGCGATTCCACGTTCAACGTTGGCCCAATGGGTTGGCGTAACCGGCGTGCAGTTGCAGCCGCTGGTCGACGCGCTGCGTGACGTGGTGCTCGGGCAGCAGGTCGTCCACGCCGATGAAACACCCGTGCAGATGCTCGCTCCGGGCTCGAAGAAAACCCACCGCTCTTATGTTTGGGCTTACGCCACCAGCCTGTTCTGCGAAATAGCCGCTGTCGTCTACGACTTCAGCCCCAGCCGCGCCGGTGAACATGCGCGAAACTTCCTAGGCTCGTGGAATGGCAAGCTTGTCTGTGATGATTTTGGTGGCTACAAGGCCAGTTTTGAACTTGGCGTAACCGAGATCGGCTGCATGGCCCATGCCCGGCGCAAGTTCTTCGAATTGCACGCTACTAACAAGAGTCAGCTCGCCGAGCAGGCCCTGCGTTACATACAGTTGCTGTACGAAATCGAGAGCGAAGTCCGCGATCTGGCGCCGGATTTACGGTGCCGAATACGGCAAGAAAAAGCCGTGCCAGTGATAAATATGCTGCATGCCTGGATGATCGCCCAGCGTGACCTCGTGCCCGAAGGCTCGGCCATCAGCAGAGCACTCGATTACAGCCTGAAACGCTGGGCAGCGCTGTCGCGCTACCTTGATGACGGGGCCGTACCCATAGATAACAATTGGGCCGAAAACCAAATCAGGCCATGGGCTCTTGGTCGCAAGAACTGGCTCTTCGCTGGATCACTGCGCAGCGGCAAACGGGCGGCAGCGATCATGAGTCTGATCCAGTCTGCGCGGCTGAATGGTCATGATCCGCACGCCTATTTGAAGGATGTTCTCACGCGCCTGCCGACGCAGCGGGCGAGTGAAATTGAGCAGTTACTGCCACATAAGTGGACACCGGTTTAACTGCGTATGGTTTGTATGGCTTCATCAGCCGCATCTTTTCGTGCCGCTACGACGCCGATCCTGTGCCAGCAGACTTACAATGCCAACGCATAAAAGCGCGTATCGACCACCATCAAAGGAAAACTGGCGGGCAGATCCTGCTGTTTTATCAGCTCGAAGCCGTGCTTTTCATAGAAGCGATGAGCAGCTAGAAACCTCTCCGTGGTACCTAAATAAATCCGTTTTACGCCACGCGCTTTCGAGGCTTCAATTAGGAGTTCAAGCATCTGTTTAGCCACACCAAAGTCCCGCCCTCGCCAAGGCGCTGCAACGAACATCTTCCGTAAAGCGACTTCGCCATTGCCAATGTCCTTCAGACCAATTGTTCCGATCACTTCACCCTGTCTACGGGCTAACCAAAAGTCACCTGTACCGGTCTGGTAAAACGATTGGATTTGCATTAAGTCTGGCTGATCCTCAGCTGAAATTTCAATTCCGAACTCCTCACGTTGGATAGGTACGATCAAAGCCATTATGTCTTTCTCATCGCCTGGCGCGTATCGATCAACTTTGATGTCATGCATAGCCATTGCTCTCTAGTGTTCGATCAAAACCCTAACAATGCCCGTTCCGTTACGTTTTGGCGACAAGCGCATTGAGCAGTTGCTGCTGAGCCTTGGATAAGCGTCAAGGCAATACCTTCCGAACATTGCCACTAAGGGCCTTGGATCAGAAAGGCGTGTTTCCCGGACGGTTACAGCCCAAATCCAGCGCGATCTGAAAATTGCACCATCGGATATTCAAGCCGTGTCGGAAACGAACTGGTGCTTGTTCCCATATGGAAGCGAAGGCAGCTGCAGAGCCACTCAAGGCCTGGGAGTGTTGACCAGCAAAGGCCTGATCCTCAGCCTCTACAACAACCACACCTACACTGAAACCGCACGCATCCTCCCAGAACAAGTGCAGTGCGTGAAGACAGTTGGTGGTCGCACTGGAGTCGAACCGTTCGTTGTATTCACCAAAGACCGAGCGGTCATGCTCGCCGTCATTACGCCAGGTGGACAAATGAATGTGCCTGTGAAAGTCAGTTTCTTTGATTATCTGACGAAGCCAGGGCAGCACGTCTTCACTGGAACGGATGGCGGATATGTGCGCAAGTCGGGTCGACAGCAAACCGTAGGCGGAATGGTGTCAGGCACTGCCATCCCGTGGCATACAACACTCGACGTAACCGAGGTTTTTAACCCTTGCCCGCAGGTTACAGATTAACGAGGAGTGGTGCGTTCCCTCGCAAGCGGTGCGCGCAGGCCGAAGCCCGTAGGTGTGAAGGATGAGTGCCCAAAGGGCCGAGACGCCTCGCCGGCTCGGCTCGCGACAGCCGCCCTCGAAGAGGCACACCCTGAAACAGCAAGTACAGGGCTTTTAGCATCCGCTCAAGCGTCTGATGTCCCCAAGTCGACAGCAGCGCTACCCGTTGACAATAATTGGTGCGAGAACCAGATCCGACCCTGGACGTTGGGTCGCAAGAACTGGCTCTTCACAGGGTCGCTACGCAGCGGCAAACGAGCGGCGGCGATCATGAGTTTGAGCCAGTCTGCACGGCTGAATAGTCATGATCCGTATGCTTACTTGAAGGACGTGCTCACGCGCCTGCCGACGCAGCGGGCGAGTGAAATTGACGAGTTGCTGCCGCATAAGTGGATGCCGGGCTGACCGCCTCGACACGTTTTCATCTTACACTGGCAGCTCAAAATTCTCCGCCATGCTATCAATTGGTTAGTAAATCCGAGGGGGCAAGCGCCATGACGCAAAGGATCGCAATCTTTTCAATTCTGGCCGCTCTAGCTGTTTCGCCAGTCGAAGCCTCAGAGAGTTTTTCGGGGGAGCAGGAATTTCAGTGTGGAAAATCTACTGTTCGAATCGGTGTTGATCATCAGCTCCCTCTGTACGCAACTGAAGGAGCTGAAGTGACACTTCAAGTAGAGAGAAATGCTGACAAGCGCTTCACCTTGCTGAGATACACCGGGGGCATAGATTTTATTGGTGCTACATGTGATACCGACACACGTGGTAATCCCCGGGTCGTGTATCAAGCCATCTGTGGGGGATCTGGCTGCAAAGTTCTTGATAACTGGGGCGTTATTGATCCGGAATGGCTCAACGTTCTCCTTGCTCCATCAGACGATAGTCTGGAGCCCGCAACCAAGCTTCTTGGGCATAAGCCATCTCTTAGCGGGCCGCTAATGAGTGTGAGCAAGGTCGCGCATCAATATGGATTGCCTACGCCCTGACAGCCAGTGTTCGATCTGAAGAAGTTGAGTCAAGAGACCGCTGATCACAGGAGGACGGATGGCCGTTGAGAATCGGCCCACATCTTTTCTAAAGCCCTTCATTATCTTCGCTTGTGCAAGGTGACTTCGGCAGACGCTTACACTGCTACGGCATTCGCTCCGAACGTCGGTTGTGCGAAGAGGCTCATTTGAACCTGGCATATCGCTGGTTCTGCCGCTTAAGCCTCGAAGACGAAGTCCCCAATCACTCTACGTTTTCCAAGAACCGCCACGGTCGCTTTCGCGGCAGCTCGCTGTTTCGCTGGCTGTTCAACGAGGTGCTGCGTCGCTGCATGGACGCAGGGCTGGTCAAGGGCGAAGGTTTTGCTGTGGACGCCAGTGTCATCAAAGCAGATGCCAGTCGACAACGTGGCCTACCTGGCGATGATGAAATCAACTGGCGCGATCCGTCGCTGAATACTCGCGCAGTGCGTGAGTACCTTGAAGCGCTGGATGAAGAGGCGTTGGCCGAAGCACTGCCCAAGCGCCTGTCACTGACTGATCCACTTTCTCGTTGGACCGCAGCGCCAGGAGGCCCGGCGTTTTTCGCTTACTCGACGAACTATCTGATTGATGTCGAGCATGGCGTGATCATGGATGTGGAGCCGACCCCGGCTCATCGAACCGCCGAGGTCGAGAGCACCAAGACCATGATCGAGCGGGTCGAAGAACAGTTCGACATCAAGCCGGATCGGCTCATCGGCGATACCGCTTACGGAACCGCACCGATGCTGGCCTGGATGGTGGACGAAAAAGACATCGAGCCGCATGTGCCGGTTTGGGACAAAACCGAGCGTAAGAACGACAGCCTCTCGATCAGCGATTTTCAATGGCATGAGGAAGCGCAGGAATATCGTTGCCCCACCGGACACCCGCTGCGTAGCGAATGGCGAGCCTTCAAGAACCAGCGTTCACATGTAACGAAAGCCGACACCATCATCTTCCGATCCCGGCAAATCGACTGTGCTACATGCTCAATGAAAGAGCGCTGCTGCCCGAACACTTCATTTAGAAAAGTCGCACGCAGCGTCCATGAAGCAGCCCGCGATGTAGCGCGGCGAATCGTCAAGACACCTCAATACGTGTGCTCTCGCCACGAACGCAAGAAGGTCGAAATGTTGTTCGCTCACCTCAAACGAATCCTGAAACTGGATCGGTTGCGACTACGAGGAATGACCGGTGCGAACGACGAATTTACCTTGGCGGCTGCGGTACAGAATCTAAGAAGACTGGCAAAACTGACCTCACAAGGGCCGCCGGCCACGGGATAGATACGCCCGGAAACAGCAAAAACCCTCAAATCAATCCACCGACCAAGCTGCAACAATCAACGCAGAACCAAAAAGCCACGCAACGTGGTGAATAGGTTCTGAGGTGAGGGACAACGTCGACATCTTCGAGCCTGAAATTCCGACTTTTTCAACAGAATCGGCCGATAGCTGTCCTTCGCGACAGGCCAGGAGTGGACGCAGGATTTAATGGCCTATTGGTGACGGTAGGCACGCGGCGTCATGCCGGTGTGCCGTTTGAACACCTGGGCAAAATGGCTCGGACTGCCGTACCCCACTTCAAGCGCCACATCAATGATGCTCAGCGATGTACTCGACAGCAGGCGACGCGCCTTTGCCAGTCGAAGCTGAATGAAATACTGCGATGGAGAGTGTCCAGTGGCTTGATGAAACAGCCGGCTGAAGTAGAAATCACTCAGCTCGGCTTCAGCAGCCAACACGGACAGGCTGAAGCTGTTTTCTAGCGATGACTCCATCAAGTGAATGACGCGTTGCAGGCGATAGGCAGGTAACGCATTACGACGGCTGAGCCCCCCATGGTCCTCTCGATAATGTCGAACCAGATGAACGGCCAGCGCTTGAGCAATTCCGTCGACATATAGCTCGCTAGGCTCCTGGCACTCGACAAGTTCCTGGTAGAGCAGCCTGACTAGGTTGGCAATCTGCGGATCCTTGGCGCCCGACACATCCATGAGCCGAGCGGGCTGTCCGACTCCCGCGATGACATGGCCTGAGGCCAGACCCAACATGCGCTGGCTCAAATACACATGCACCACCTGAAACTTGCCGTTCGCAGGGGTTTGCCAACGCATCTCATAAGGTGCGTGGGTCATGGTCAGGAAGAAGTCATCAACGGCTACATCAAAGGTGCTCCACAACTGACCGATCCCTCGCTCCTGCACCCGCGCGCAGCCCGAGAGCACCAGAACCAGCAAAGGCTCCGCCACCGCCGGGACAACGATGCTGTCCGTGGCATTGCGGTGGGTGTAAACCTGCATTTGCACGTCTTTGTGCAACCGGCGCCCCGACCCGAGATACGTGCTGTCGAACAAATACTCGGGCATCTGGTCCGCGGAAATCCGCAGCACAGGCCGGGCGCTCGCTGGTTGCCTGATGTCATTCATGTGGGCAGTAAAACTCCGGGCGACAAGCCTGGTTGCTGGACGGTTCCGTGGAGCATAGCGGATAAAAAAGCAAAAACACGACAGTTCGACAAGGACGCGTCAGACGTGAATCTACGGCGGGAGGAAAGTGACACCTTGTTCAGCGCATATCCGCGCTGATCTAAATCACACGGTGAAACCGATGAATGACTACCCGCAAGAATTCAAAGGAAAAGTGGTGCTGGTGACCGGCGCCGCGAGTGGTATTGGTCGCGCCGTAGCGTTGATGATGCATGAGCGTGGCGCGAGTGTTATCGCGGAAGACAAGAACCCGACAGTCACGGATCTGGCCCGCCCGCGCCTGGTGCCACTGGTGGCGGATATCACGCTGGACGGTGCAGCTGAGCAGGCTGTGGCTACTGCAATAGAGCATTTCGGCCGACTGGATATTCTGGTCAATAACGCCGGGATCATCATAAACAAACAGGTGATCGACATGACTCGCGAGGACTGGGAACGTATCCAGCGGGTGAACGTCACTGCGGCTTTCCTTCACTCCCGAGAAGCAGTCAAAGCCATGATACCCAACGCCGCTGGCGCTATCGTAAACATTGCCTCTTATGCTGCCTATCAGGCGTTCCCCACCATCGCCGCCTATGCCGCCTCGAAAGGCGCTTTGGCTCAACTGACCAGAGCGCTGGCACTTGAAGCGATTGGCCATGGCATTCGGGTCAATGCCATCGGATCGGGTGATGTGGTCACAAACATTTTGAATGATGTGGTCGACGATGGAGGTGCATTCCTTGCGCAACACGGTGCGACCACCCCGATCAAACGTGCCGCTCAGCCGGAAGAAATCGCCGAAATCGTGGCATTTCTAGCCTCCAGCCGGGCATCTTATATTGTGGGTGCAGTGGTCATGGCAGATGGAGGAATGAGCGTTGTGGCCGGCTGATGGTTGGCCCCCCTCCAAGACGGCAGGCGCAAACACGCGCTGCTCGTCGCCGGCCAGGTTGGTCCGAGACTCGTCGTGCCAGCCGGGCTGTACGCCAATTTCTGGAGTTGCTGATCGACCTGCGGTGAACGAGGAGCAGTTAGTTCCGGCAAGGTGAATTCAACTGATTACTTCTGGCCGATGGCGCAAGGCACGACCGGCTGCTATCGGCCGATTCTGTTGAAAAAGTCGGCCATGCTTTCTGGAGCAGAAAAGTACGCGTCTGAGATTGAAATCTTTACTTTCGACAGAGGTTTCTGGACTCGGATTTCACGTGGCAGCGTGCTAAAAGGGCGCTTTCACCGATCGGTCTTTTGGTCGTTTCAGAAAACCGACTTTTTCAACAGAATCGGCCAGAAGCGGATATTAACGAATCCGCGATTTCAACCCCCGAGCGGGGCTCAGCCCAACAGCCACTTGGAGCCGGTCCAGGCTATCAACGGAGTGTTGCCGCAGACGCTCGCGAGCCAACGCTGAATTACCTCTTGCTATCGCGTCGAAAATCGCCCGGTGTTCCTGCAATGAGAGGCCGATGGTTTCCGAGGTGTGGCGCAGTGAGTAACTGCGGAACAGCTTCAGTTGTACCACCAGACGTCGGTAGGTGTCGTACAGCGTTGCGTTAGCGGTGTAGCGGGCCAGCAGGTCGTGGAATTCAAAGTTCAGGGTGATGTAGGCCGTGACATCCTGTTGGTGAACCGCCGCAGACATGCCGTCGAGCACGCTAGCCAGATGCGTTAACGTCTGCGGCGTCAGTTGTTGCGTGACCAGCTCACCAATCATGCCCTCAAGCGCGATGCGCACTTGATAGATTTCCAACGCCTGATTCAGGTCTAGCTGACGTACTCGAACCCCGCAATTTTTCTCAAAGATCACCAGGCCGCGCTCCTCCAACATGCGAAAGGCCTCGCGCACTGGTCCCCGAGAAATACCAAGATCATTGGCTATTGCCGCTTCGCGCAAGGGATCGCCTGGCGCCAGCTCGCCCGTGGCGATTCGGTGCTCGAGTCGTTCATGCACCACGGTTGTGAGCGACTGGGTGCGCAGTAAGGCTAGGGCTTCAATGGTACTCATCGAACGTCTCGGGTGGCTGACGGGAAGAAAGGGAAGTCTACTCAAATCCTGACAAGTTTGCATATTGTCAACAATATGCAATATGTAGGGCCTAGGATGCCTACTTACTCCCCGACTTGTTAAGGACGTCCGACCATGTTTCGAAAGCTTTTGAGCACTGGCGCTGTGGTGTTTGCCCTGACGGGCATGGCCCTGAACGCCCAGGCACAGACGGTCAAACTCGCGGTAACCGACCTTGTTGGGCTGGAAGAATTGCAGCGCGAATTCGGCCCCTTTAAGGCCGAGCTTGAGCGCGCTAGCGGCCTGAGCATTGATTTCCTGCCGGTAACCAACCGAACCGCTGCCCTGGAGGCACTGCGTTTTAAAAAGGTGGATTTTGTGTTGGCCGGTCCGGCGGAATACGTCGTGATGCATAAGCGCGCCAACGCCACGGTGGTCGCCGGCTTATACCGGCCCAACTACTACTCGATGATCGTGGTGAAGGCCGATAGCCCCCTGTTCTCGCTGCAAGACCTCAAGGACAAGCGCGTGGGCATGGGACCGGTGGGTTCGACGTCCCGCCACCTCGGGCCCATGCAGTTATTCGCCGATGCCGACGTTGATCCGCTCAAGGACATCAACGTCACCAACACCAACCTGCGCCTAGCTTGGGAGGGGCTTAAACGTGGAGACCTGAGCGCGGTTGGCTTGGGCCGCTCGGACTACGAAACCTTTATTGCCCAGGAGCCCGAAGACCAACGCAACGCTTTTCGGGTGTTGGCCCGTGGCGGCGATTTACCCAGCGATCTGCTGATGGCCGGTGAGCATGTGCCGGCCGCAACGGTGGCGAGCCTGCGCAAGGCCATCGTGGACAACTCGGCGAAACTGATCAGCAGCATCAGCCAGGGCCCGGAGCAAGTGAAGCGTTATCAGGGCATGCGCTTTCTATCGGCCATTGCCGACAAGGATTACAACGCCGTGCGTTCGATGTACCGCACCGTGGGCTATCCCGAATTTTCGGATTTTATAGGTGAGTGACATGAATGCTTCGCCACATTCGACCGCTCTGAACACGGCCTTGCGAGTGCGAGGTTTGAGCAAACAGTTTGACGGCGCGACCGCGCCTGTGTGGTCCGACATTTCGTTCGACGTTCCGCGCAGTCAGCGGGTCGCCATTATCGGCGGCAACGGCGCCGGCAAAAGCACCCTTTTACGCTGCTGCATGCGTTTGATCGAGCCGGATAGCGGCAGCATTGAGTTTGCTGGCCAGAACGTCACGGGCTTGAGCCGGCGGCCGCTAGCGAAGGCTCGCTCACAGGTGGGATTCGTGTTTCAGAAACACAATCTGGTCAGCCGGCTTTCGGTGCTGACCAACGTGTTGCACGGCGCAATGGCGTACTCGGCTACGCCCCGCCTGTGGTTCCACGCCGTGGCCACCCGCGAGCACCGCGATTACGCGATGCATTGTCTGGAGCAGGTGCACCTCGGCCATCTGAGCGGTCGCTGTGTTGGCGAATTATCGGGTGGCCAGTCGCAGCGAGTAGCCATTGCTCGGGTGTTGATGCAAAAGCCACACATGATCTTCGCTGATGAACCTGTCGCCAGCCTCGACCCGCAAGCGGGAGAGGATGTGATGCAGGTGTTCTCGGACTTGGTACGTAGCCAAGGCTTGACCCTGGTATTCGTGACCCATCATCTGGAGCACGCCCTGCACTACGCCGACCGCGTACTGGGCTTGCGCGATTGCCGCCTGCACCTGGACGCGGCGAGTCAGCAGTTAAGTGTTCAGCAGTTGCGAGGCCTGTATGACTGAGAAACCCATGCCCAGCCTGCCGGCCCGCTTCGAGCGGCCATCGCTGGTGTCCGCCGTGTTGTTTGCCGCCTTTATTGCCTTGTTCTGTTGGTCAGTGGCGGCGGCGGGGCTGTCGTTGCCGCAGCTGCTCAGCGGTTTGCCGAATATGGCGAAGATCGGCGGGGAGATGGTGCCACCGGCCACTGACCGCATCCACTCGATGCTGCTGGCAGTGCTGGTCACGTTTCAGATGGCTTTGGTCGGCACGGTCATTGGCGTATTGATCAGCCTGCCGCTGGCGGTCCTGATGGCGCGCAATTACACCCCGCACCCTGTGGTGCGCGCTTGCATACGCAGCCTGGTGAGCTTTGTTCGCACCGTCCCGGATTTGGCCTGGGCATTGTTTTTCGTGGCCTCCGTTGGCTTGGGTACCTTCGCCGGCACGTTGACGCTAGTGATGGACACGGTTGGTTTTTGCGCACGTTTTTTTGCCGAAGCCATTGAAGAAGTTGATGACGGCGCTCCCGAGGCGCTGACCGCCATCGGCGCACCACGGACCTCGATCGTGGTGTGCGCAGCGCTGCCCATGGCCATGCCCAGCCTGATCAACACCAGCCTGTTCGCCCTGGAGAAATCCGTGCGTGCCTCTGTCGTGCTGGGCCTGGTCGGCGCTGGCGGCATTGGTGCCGAGCTTGCCACTGCCATGGAAATGTTCCGCTTCGACCAGGCCGCCACCATCATTCTGATGGTGTTCCTACTGGTTTTGACGGTGGAAAAACTGTCCTCCCACGCGCGTGCCGCATTGTTGAAAAAACGGCGCTGAATCCCCTCAACCGAATATCCAAAAGGAACCATCATGAACGCAGACGTCATTATCAATGGCAAAGCCTACCGTCAACCTGAACGCCCAGTTGTCGTGGTGTGCATCGATGGAGGTGACCCGGAATACCTCCAGCAGTTTCTGGCCGAAGGCACACTGCCCAACATCCAGCGCTTTGTTGAAGAAGGCTACTCAACGGTGGCCATGGGCTCGATGCCCTCGTTCACCTGTCCGAACAATATGTCGATCATCACGGGCACGCCGACGGCCAAGCACGGCATCTCCGGTAACTTCTATCTGGATACCAACAGTTGGCAGCCCGTGGTGATGACCGGCCCGGAGCTGCTGCGCGGTGAAACCATTTTGGCAGGCTTTGCCGACGTCGGCGCCAAGGTTGTGTCTATTACTGCCAAAGACAAACTGCGCCGCCAACTGGGTAAGGGCCTGGATGTCAGCCAAGGACATGTGTCGTTCTCTTCGGAGTTCGCCGACCGCTGTACCCTGGCCGAAAACGGCATTGAAAACGTATTGGAGTATGTCGGCATGCCTAAGCCCGACATGTACTCGATGGAGCTTTCGTTGTTCGTGCTGGAGGCTGGTATCAAGTTGCTGGAGGATCGCCGCCCGAACCTGATGTACCTCTCGCTCACAGACTTCGTTCAGCACAAATGGGCACCCGACCAGGCCCAGGCCCGGCAATTCTATCAGGCGCTGGACGCGGCGTTCGGCCGGCTGGTGGCACAAGACATTGTGCTGGGCCTGATTGCCGACCACGGCATGAGTGACAAAAGCAACGAAGCCGGTGAACCGAACGTGATCTGGTTGCAGGACATTCTCGATGCGGAGTTTGGTGAAGGCGAAACCACCGTTATCTGTCCGATCACCGACGCTTTCGTTGCCCACCACGGCGCCCTGGGTGGTTTTGTACGTGTTTGGACACATGGGAAGGTCAGCGTCCAGTCAGTGATTGACCGGGTAGCAGCTATCGATGGTATCGATCTGTCATTGGACAAGCAGACTGCCTGCCGCCTGTTTGATCTGCCGGAGGACCGCGAAGCTGACGTGGTCGTCGTGTCGCGCAAGGACGTGTGCATCGGCAGCTCGGCCAAATTGCATGACCTGGAAGGGCTGAAAGGCAATCGCCTGCGCACCCATGGTGGGATCAGCGAAACTCGGGTGCCGTTTATTCTGAACCGCCCGTTGAATGCGCAATATCGCCAGCAAGTGGCGTGCAGCGAAATCAAGAGCTACCACATCTTTGACTTCGCCATTAACGGCACCCAGTAATCACTGCGGGTGGGCCTGGTGTGTCAGCCGTTCTGGTGACACATCTAATACATGCTATGGAGTGGGATAAGCCTTTTATCAATGGCAGCTATTGGCCGAGGCTGTGTAAAAACGTTTCAGCGCGATTGGAGCCCAGTGTTGTACTGAAAATCGCGTTTCTACGCAAAATCCAGATCGGCTGAGCAGCCGATAATTTTCAGATTTCGCATAGACGCGCAAACTTCAATTTTGACGAAGCGTTTTACACACTCTGGGCCGTTTTCTGACCTTCGTTAGAGGTTGAACTGCCAGGATTTTCCTAAGCGATGAGTGAGTAATTGCATGGTCAGCAAATAGTAATAGCGCGTCGATTGAGTGTGCTGGTTTAGGTGGTGATTCAAAAACCACGCAAAGTGTTTTCTCTGCCAAGTCCATGGATTGTCGCGTTGCCAGCGCTCAGTGATTGCTGATTGGATACGGAATGGTAACCCTCCTGAATTCGAACGTTGTTGATCATCCCCTCCGTCGAGAATAGGTAGGAATCCGCCAAAAGCTGCCGTGGTGACAGGCAGCAGACGGCCGATTCTGTTGAAAAAGTCGGCCATGCTTTCTGGAGCAGAAAAGTACGCGTCTGAGATTGAAATCTTTACTTTCGACAGAGGTTTCTGGACTCGGATTTCACGTGGCAGCGTGCTAAAAGGGCGCTTTCACCGATCGGTCTTTTGGTCGTTTCAGAAAACCGACTTTTTCAACAGAATCGGCCAAAAGCGGACAGTCTCACTGGGACTGGGCTGGTATCCCTGAGGCTCGAAAGCATCTATGAAACTCGGGGCGATTCAGTGTCCGGGAATTGTTGACCACTACAGTTGGCCTCGATACTCAAATTGCTCGCGTGTCTTAATCTCTGATCGATCTTCGAACCATGAGCGGGCTATTGCCGCAGTAGACGCCATTGAGTGGCGAAATACCTCTGCCGAGATTGGCATGATAAAAGCTCTAACGTTGAAATAAACGGCGTTGCGTAGCAACGTCCGGCGCCGAAGGCGCGAACTTGATTGGCATGTTATGCATTTTTGCTGCTCGACGTCAGCATTACAAGCTGGCCTGCATATGCTGCTTTTGAAACCTTTGAAATGAAGTTAGGGCCAACGCCCTCAGCAAGAAATTCTATTTCTTGAAATTCTTCGCTTACGACGGTGGCTCGCAATTATTCAGTGATTTCTGAAGAGCGCAAGCCAGCTTGTGGCGACATGCGATTGGCTGCAAGAGATGCAGCGCAAAAAATAACTGCCATGCTGAACGAATGCCCTTATATTTGAAGACGTGCAAAACTCACACTTTAATTCGATACGTCGCTCAGACATTGAAAGTCCCCTGTAATGCATGACGCGGAATTAAGGGGTGCGCTGAAAGCGCGTCCCGGCGAGCGTGCTTGAATGCCTTGCTATGCATTCCTTCGCCGAGTAACCGGGAAGACAAATGGCTTTTCTTGAGTTAAATTTATTTCGTTTAGCTTGTATTTAAACCTAATATCACTACAACTAAATTGTCGAATTAGATTTTTTACTTCAATATCACTTAGCTCGTAATTCCAAGGCTGAATTATAGAGCCACCCCTAACTTTATCGAAACCATACTTTTGCCCCAAGGCTACGGTGATAGTATTTTCAATCTCTGTAACCCAGAAACAATCGCCAATTGATCTAAAAGCCGCATGTAAATGAGTTGCTTTTCTCTTTCCCGTGAGGCCGCTCTCCATATATTCGACAGCGCCCTTTTTCTTTAATGTAGAGTAAGGGCTTTTCTTACCATGGCTTCGCAGCCTTGATCTCAACCCCTTAGCTGTGCCCACGTACCATGAGTTCAGTTCAAGCTTCAAAATATAGATATACCAATTTCTAATTTCTTCACTCATTTTCCGGAATCAAATTGTGCATAACGATTAAGTTAATTTGTCTGAGACACTACTCGATTCGCACTGAGCGTGTCCATTGCAAGTGGGTTACGCCGCACGGCAGGAATAGGTCTGCTGAGGTCGAAGCGTCTCATGCAGGTGTCTACCGGAGCGAGGGGTAGCCCAAAAACGTCCGCTCTTGGCCGTTTGCCGCCTGTCGTCACCGGCTGCAATCGGGCGCGAACCGGCCATTAGGCGCCAGTAGTATCCATCCCCAGGTGCCTATCGCGTGACTACGAAATCGGTGGCAATTCAGACACCTAGATTAGACATTGTTGATTGAGAGTGGGCGCATCAACGAAGGTCGCCTCAGTAGGCGACCCTTTTCTTTGGTTTTAATCGGCGTCAGCCAGCACGAGCCTGCGGCGAAGACAAGTCGCTGGTCAGCGCAGGTTGAAGACGCAGCGCGATATGTTTGGCGCAGCGGCCATCGACCAGCTCATTAGGGGCGTACACCGGAGTCATTTCACAAGATGCAGCGCCTGCATGTACTAGCAGCGCCTCATCGACGCAGGCGCTGCACAGCACAAGTCCCGCAAGGCGAGCGCATTCGGCGCAGACGACGATATGCTCGATCGGATCGTGATCGCGCGTATGCGAAACCTCAATGTGTGTAGCGTGATGATCCCAAGAGTGGGCACAGCGTATGGTGGCGGCTGATTCGTACTCAGCCGAAGTAATGCGGGTAGTCATGATTGACCCTTCCTCTAAAAAAAGATGTCGGACGTCTTTTTGAAGCGGCGGGTGTTACCGGAGCCTATGTCGGAACTCACTGAGCTCTGGACCGTAGGCGAAGAGAGGTATTCGGTTGCAAGCGATCTCAGCAGCTTTACTGAGACTCATGAAGGTGAGGGCCGCTTTTTGTAGGCGATTGATGGCAATGGCTGCTGAAAGGCGATGCGTAAAGCTTGTGAAAAGCGATATCCCTCTACGCGATAACTCTCGGAGAGTCTTCACTGCTTTGCCGTCAGGCAGCGCTCTACCTACGATTACGGACATCGCGTAATCCAGGTAGCTTTGCTTAAGCTCGTCCTCGATATTGACTGGGAGGATTTCGTAGCGGAGGCCTTTGAGTCCTACTGGGTTGTTGGCCTCTACTGCAACATGCGCTTCATCGATCAGTCGACTGATCCTGTCTTCATGAACATGCGCTTCGAGCAGCGCAATCTCGCGAGCTACCTCCTTTTCGCCCCAGGACTCAGCCGGAGAAGCATGAGCACTCTCCTCTATGGCTGTGGTGTTGGGTTTAGGGCGGTTCATGGTTACGTCTACCTATGGTAGGTGGTGTCGCAGCTCATGCTGCTGCCTCCAATATATGCTCCAGAGAGAGGCCAATTCAACCTATTTAAATGGCTGCTTCTGGCGCAGGCTGTGTGAAAACGCTTGCACCGTTTCATAGTCTGCGTTGCTACGTAAAATCTGTCGGCGATTGGCTGATCAGCAGACTAAAATTTTACGCAGGAACGCGATTTTCGCTCCGATTCTGACTGTCAAACTTGCTCTAAAACGTTTTCACACAGCCTGGGCCGAAAGCGGCCGCCTCACGAACGACGGCATTCGGCCCAGAGTGTGTAAAAACGCATCCGCCATTTTAAAGTCTGCGTTGCTATGTAAAATCTGCCAGCGATCGGTCAGCCACCGGACCTACAATTTGCATAGGAATACGATTTGCGGACTGTTTTCATCCGGGGCTGCTGGTCAAAAACGTTTTTACACAGGCTCGGCCAAAAGCAGCCATTCGCGAACGGTCCTTATCGCCCAAAGCTCACGTTAACAAGAACTGCGTCTGATTGCAGCCAGTTGATGGCTTTCGCGTAATGGTACACTCTGGCACCGATACGTGTGCCACGTGAAACATTAAGAAATTTGTGTACTCAAAAGTGAATACTAAGCTCTTACAAGTTGATTACGGCATGAAGCTAGTACGGGCACCGCTTGAGATTGGCAGGGTGTCCTGTATTCGCTAAATATTAACTACAAGTGTATAGTGGTAGTCGCGTCAAAAAACAATTTGAGAGGAAGCATGACAGCTAACAAGGATAAGAAAGAAAGCCTTAGCTTTCTGAGAAAGGCCGAAAAACATGGATTAAAACTCGCAGAATTAATTCCTGGACTAGACAAGCCCGCGACCATTATAAAGCACTTGCGTGAATTTCATGACGAACAAAAAGAAATTCGCATAAGCCGCTATTGCAAGGCATTGGTCAATTGTATATCGACTACAGACTATGCGATTGCCAATGAGTTAGCCACAGATATTGAGTTCGCCGATCTGCTGCAGGCTTGTGTGAATGATAGCGATAGTAATAAGGCTGAGGCTTATGCGCAATTAACAATTACATTAAAATTTGGCTCCCTAGATAAAGAATATCGCCGCCATTTCATGCTTTCGCTCAAGCAGCTTGCTCATGAAGACCTAGAGCTGTTAAGGCTCGCACACATAGCGACTAAAAATGAGCTGATCCCGAAGCACGGATACGGGCTCCTAGCACAAAGTGACATATTTAATAATCATAAGCTTGGCGTAATTAGATCTCTTTCAGTTGAGATTCTGCGCCAACTAGGGCTAATTAAGCCTGAAGGCATTACAGATCTAGGAAAGCTATTTATCAAATCTGTTTATAGCAGAGAGCTTTGTGATCATCACGAAGATTTCAAGATATGGCAGAGCCCTCCGGTTATTATTTTGACGGGAGGAAAGAAAGACAGTCACAATGATGCCGTAATCGATAATTTTAAAAGTCTGCGGGTTCGTTGTGTCACTGTACCTATCCTCAGCTTCCCCAAAGGAATTGAGCAGAACCGGCCATATAAAGCGATTATTTTCGCAGGTGATTACGAAGGGCTGAGTTCTAGCAAACATGCAGAACTAGCAGCTTTTACTGCCTTAACCCCTCACCAATGCATAAATTTAGGCTACAAGCTATCAAGCACTTCTGACGGGATGTGTTCTCGCTATATCGACTTTAGTGATACCCAGACATTGGCAGAGAAAGTTGCAAAAGTTGCCCGCACCTTGGAATTTATCGTTGATGTATAAATTTTTATATATCAGTTAACTCAACTTATCTTTTATGCTAGCTAATTTACTCGACGTAATGAATAACTGCTTTGGGTCGGAATTCGCCACTCGCGAGCGTTGACTATCGACAAAAAGCTGGCGATCAGGAATGAGGTACTTAGGATGATTTTCGAATTTAACCAGAAGGCATCATTATCTGACGGGCCAGAGGGGCATCGTTCTGCCAACTCCCCTATGCCCAGCCGCCCTTCACCCGATCCGGTGTCTACTGAAAAATTATTTGTGCAATTTTTCCTCGCGTACGCCGAGGGTAGTAGATCAGCCAAAAAGCCTGATTTCTGTGGGAAATATAAAGTTAGAAAGATGATTTGGAAACTTTGTATATGCAACTTCCGGGAAGTGTCAAGCCCGATTCCCCTTTACACCATTAAGCCGGCTGCGATAGCATCATCTCAAGACTCGAAAATAACCATAACAATAGGAGTGTTGCAGAAATGTCTGCAAGCATGTTTTTCGGCGTAATTGGTATAATTTTGGCAATAATAGAGATTTGGCGACCTCGATTATCTACGGTCTTGGAAGTGGCCATTGGCAAGCAGGTCGGGGAGTGTGAAGCAATTCAAACTCTATACCTCAAGGAGTTAACAACCATTTCAAAGTTGGCGCGTGGTGCTTTCCGCGAGGTGCAAAAAGGACCTCAATTTATAACTCCTGAGGAGTTCAAGGCAAACAGTGTTACGTCGCTCATGAACATCCGTACATATCTGTGGTTTTACTGGGTTACAGCAGTGAACTTCTTAATCCTCAGACCGCTGTACTTTGCCCTGATAGCTCTCAACAAACTCGGCCGTGGTAGAGCAGTTGGTGGACTGGGAGTCGTAATCGCAGTGCTTAGCACGTTCTCGTGAGTGCACGGAAAGGGCTTGGTACAGGCCCCTGTTTATATAGGAAGCGATTTAAACGTAGCATCAACCCTATCACTGAGGCGATGGGCTGGATGATGTCACGCTGTGGGTTTCTTTACAGGTTGGCAATTTACAGGGCGAGCGGCAGCTATAGGCCGACTGCCGCCCCTTCTTGCACAACGCTTTAGACCTCCGCCAACGGAGTTGATGACATGAATGCAAAAACCACTTCCTCATATCAGCCTTGGAATAAGGGCAAACTGGGCGGTCACAACCCCCCGCCCCGCTTGCGTGAAATCTGCGGCATCAGGATCAGGATCAGGATCAGGCTTGAGCTTGCCCAGAACTTGAGGGCTCTAGCCCTCTCGATTTAGCAATCGACAGCAAGCTTCGTGCATTCTAAGGCTTTCTATACGCTGTTCAAGAATTGATTAATTTATGTGATCAAGCGAATACAAAGTATTTCCGTACTGTCTCAACAACTTCCCAAGTTCCTTTCATTCCAGGCTCTACGATGAATATATCGCCGGCTTTCAAATGGATAGGCTCCTTGCCCTCAGGAGTAATGATGCAGTAACCCTCGCGAAAATCACAGTATTCCCACTTCACATACTCGACGTACCACTTGCCTGGTGTGCAAATCCAGGTGCCCATGATCTTGCTGCCATCGTTGCTGGTGTATGCATTGAGGTTGACTGTGTGCGGGTCACCTTCCAGTTTTTCCCATTTGCAGGCGTCGAGAACTGGCAGGGGATGAGTATCTCGTAAGACAATTATTGGTTGGGACATGTAAACACCGAGTAGATTGGATGAGCTGCTAAGGTAATGTGCTCTGCTCAGCGGAGGGGGTCTATTGTCGACATTGATGTGTCTAAAAACGCAGGTCAACTGATGCTAGGAAAGCTTTCGATACGTGAAAGGGCAATAAAAAGAGTTTTGTATAAATTTTTTTTGCTAGGCATGGACATACGGAGCTGAGGGGTTAAACCCTTTGACTACAAGGCTTTGAGCAAATGTCCATGCTCTGTTATGAAGCCGGTGATCTCAATGGCAGTATTCCCACTTCACGTAATCCACCCGCCATTTGCCCGGCGTGCAGATCCAGGTGCCCATGATCTTGCTGCCGTCTTCGGACGTGTAGGCGTTGAGGTTGACAGTGTGTGGATCGCCTTCGAGTTTTTCCCATTTGCAGGCATCCAGCACCGGCAGCGGGTGGGTATCGCGCAGGACAGTAATCGGCGTAGACATGGACAGCTCCAGGGTATGGGCGAAAATCGCTCGGCTACCTTAGGGCGGTTGGTTGCCGCTCAGTTGTCTGTGCTCGACATCGGGGTATCCAGAAGCGCAGCTCAAAACCTCCAGCAACGCCCTGGCGTAACCCGGCAGCGCCGCGAAATCCACGGCGCATAGCAGCAGTTTTCGGTCGGCCCATGGGTCAGTCAACGCGATGCTTTTGAACTGCCGTTCTCCTTGCCAGCGTTCGATGGCGGCTTGCGGGACGATGCCCAGCCCGGCGCCACGGGCAACCATCCTGATCGCAGCAGCGAAGCCTTCAGCACGCACCCGGATGCGCAGGCGTTTTCCGGCGTGCAGCGCCTGGCCTTCGAGGTAAATCGCCATGGCGCTGTTGACGGCCAAACCGACAAACTCGTAATCCAGAAGCTGGTTGAAGCTCAGGGTGGGCTGATCCTGCAATGGATGGTCCAGCGGCATGATCACCGCCAACGGGTCGGCACGGAACGGCCGGGTCTGCAGGTCGCTGGCATCGACAGCGTCGGAAATAATGCCGATGTCCGCCGTCCCGTGGCGCACCGCGTGCAGGATGCGCAGGCTTGGATGTTCCTCGACTTCGATATCGATGTTGGGATGACTGACCAGAAAATCCGCCAGCACTTCCGGCAGGTGCTCACTCAGCGTTGAGGTATTGCACAGCAAGCGTACCTGGCCCTTGAAGCCTTTGGCGTAATCGGCGAGATCAAACTGCATGCGCTCGACCTGTTGCAGTATCAGCCGGGCATGCTGGGCCAGCGCCTTGCCTGCCGGGGTCGGTGTCACGCCGCGACGACCGCGTTCGAGCAGGGCAATGTTCAGCGAGGCTTCCAGGCCGCGAATCCTGGCGCTGGCCGAGGCCAGGGATAAATGGCTGCTGGCGGCCCCGGCGGTGATATTACCGCTTTCGAGCACGTTTAAAAAAAGTCGCAGATCAATCAGATCGACGTGCATGGTCAGCCTTTAACGTGCGCAATAATTTCAGCCTCTGTCCAGGCTTGAGGCTGGCTCAATGCATGACAGATTTTCAAAGCCCCCGGTTCGGGTCAGCATAGGCCCATGAATGAAATTATCCAACACTACCAGGCACTCGGCTGGGCCTTGTCGGCTCTGGTGATGGGCACCTTTTTGCTGGCCGGCACGGTCAAGGGCGTCATTGGCCTGGGCTTGCCGACAGTCGCGATGGGATTGCTCGGGCTGGCTATGCTTCCGGCGCAGGCAGCCGCGTTATTGATCATCCCGTCGACCTTGACCAATCTCTGGCAACTGGGTGCGGGCGGGCAATTGCGCGTGCTGATTCGGCGCCTGTGGCCGCTGCTGTTGATGATTGTGATGGGCACCGGACTGGGTTCGATCGGCGTCGGCATGAGCGGCGGGCATTCGATGACCCGAGCGCTGGGCGCGGCGTTGTTACTGTATGCCTTGAGCGGGCTGTTCCTGCCGACGCTGCGTATTCCGGCCCGACATGAAACCTGGCTGGGGCCGATTTGTGGGTTGCTTACCGGCATCATCACCTCGGCGACCGGGGTCTTTGTCATTCCGGCGGTGCCGTATCTTCAGGCGCTCGGGCTGGAGCGCAATCAACTGGTGCAAGCGTTGGGCCTGTCATTTACCGTTTCTACCCTGGCGCTGGCCGGTGGGCTGTTCTGGAACAATGCCTTGGGCGGCAGTGAGCTCGGGGCGTCACTGCTGGCGCTGATTCCAGCGTTGCTCGGCATGTGGCTCGGCCAATGGTTGCGCCAGCGCATCAGCGCGCAACTGTTCAAACGGGTATTTTTCACGGGCATGGGCGCGCTGGGTTTGCATCTATTGATCGGTGGATGAATCGGCATGCTTTGTTGTCCTGAATAGCGCTAATATCCAGGCTGTTTTGAGTGGAGAACAACAATGAAAGCGCGCTCCGATGAATTGCAGGTGTTTATCTCGGTGATCGAGTGCGGGACGATTTCCGCTGCGGCCGAACAGGTCGGACAAACGCCTTCGGCCATCAGTCGGACCTTGTCGCGCCTTGAAACCAAGCTGGAAACCACGCTGATCAACCGCACCACGCGGCGCATGGACCTGACCGAAGAAGGCAAATTCTTTCTCGAACGTGCCAGGCTGATCCTGGCGCAGATGGAGGACCTGGAGGAGCGGCTTTCCCTGCGCCAGCAGGCGCCCGCCGGACGCTTGCGGATCAACGCGGCGTCGCCGTTCATGCTGCATTCGGTGGTGCCTTATGTCGCCGAGTTTCGCGAGCTTTATCCGGACATCCAGCTTGAGCTCAACAGCAACGATCTGATTATCGATCTGCTGGAGCAAAGCACCGATGTCGCCATTCGTATCGGCGCCTTGGCGGATTCAACCCTGCACGCCCGCTCGCTGGGCAGCAGCCCGCTGAACATCCTCGCCAGCCCGGCCTATCTGAAAAAACATGGCACGCCAGGCAGCGTCGAAACCCTGGCCGGGCACGTGCTGTTGGGTTTCACCCAGACCGAAACCCTCAACCACTGGCCGCTGCGCCATGCTGAAGGTGATCGACTGTTTATCCAGACGGCCATCGCCGCGTCCAGTGGCGAAACCTTGCGCCAACTGGCGCTGGCGGGCGAGGGTATTGTGTGTCTGTCGCACTTCATGACCCATGAAGACATTCGCCTGGGTCGGCTCAAGATCATCCTGCCCGACGCCAACACCGGCTATCGCCAACCGATCAACGCCGTGTATTACCGCAACTCGCAGCTGGCGTTGCGTATTCAGTGTTTTCTGGATTTTATTCAGCAGAAAATGGCGGGGTACGCGGGGTAGGTGGCGCTCGTTTCCGTGCCGCGATCCGGTAGACAGATCCCTGTGGGAGCGAGCTTGCTCGCGAAGGGTAAGTAGATCCGGCAGAGATTCAGCGTCTGACATTGCTTCGCGAGCAAGCTCGCTCCCACAAGAGCGTGATTCGTGTCTTTAGCGCAAAAGTCATTTCACCAGCCCCGCCTTTTTCAACATGAATCCGCAACCGATACTGATCCCATCATTCATCGCAACCTTGGGAGTCACCATGAACGTATTCATTACAGGCGCCGCCGGTTTCATCGGTGGCTCCATTGCTACCGGTCTGGTCAAGAAGGGTCATCAGGTTACCGGTCTGGTGCGTAGCGCCGAACAGGCTGAAGAAATGACCGCGCTGGGTATTACGCCGGTCGTTGGCACGCTGGACGACAGCGCGTTGCTCACCGAACAGGCGCGCAAAGCCGATGGCGTGATTAACGCCGCCAACAGCGACCATCGCGGCGCGGTCGAAGCGTTGATCGAAGGGCTCAAGGGTTCGAACAAGCCGTTTCTGCACACCAGCGGTTCGAGCATTGTCGGCGATGCATCCGGCGGCAAGGGCAGTGATGTCATTTATTACGAAGGCCAATTGCCGGAGCCGACCACCGACAAGGCCGCGCGCGTTGCCATCGACAACCTGGTGCTTGATGCCGCCAGACAAGGCGTGCGCTCGGCAGTGATCTGCAACACCTTGATCTACGGTCACAGTCTGGGCGTGAAGCGCGACAGCGTGCAGTTGCCGCGATTGATCAAGCAGGCGCGCAAAAGCAGCATCATGCGTCACGTCGGTCCGGGCGCGAACATCTGGTCCAACGTGCATATCGAAGATGTGGTCGAGCTGTACGCGCTGGCGCTGGAGAAAACCCCGGCCGGTACGTTCTATTTCGTCGAAAGTGGCGAGGCGGCATTTGTCGACATGAGCAACGCCATCGCCAAGGCGCTGGGCCTGGCCGTGGTGCAGGACTGGCCGCTCAAGGATGCCGAAGCCGAATGGGGCTACGAAATGGCCAACTACGGCCTGGGTTCCAACAGTCGCGTGCGCGGCAAGCATGCTCGCGAACTGCTGGGCTGGGTGCCGAAGCGCACGTCGGTCACCGACTGGATCCGCGACGAGCTGGTTGTATAAGACCTGCGACGCGCAATTGCCAAAAAGCGGCCACCTTCGGGTGGCCGTTTGCGTTTGTGCCATTCCTGGTCATTAATCAGTGCCGTCAGTTCTGCAAATAATAAGGAAGCGCTATGCGACTCGTCATGTTCAAGACACTGGCTTTGTCTGTGGCCATTGTCAGCTCGTCTGCGGCGTTCGCCGTGACTCTGGAAGGCGGCGCGGTGGCTTCGCCGGACCAATACGGCGCGGAAGTCGCGGCACAGATTCTCAAGAAAGGCGGCAATGCCGTGGACGCTGCGGTGGCGACGGCCTTCACTCTGGCGGTGACTTATCCCGAAGCGGGGAACATCGGCGGCGGCGGTTTCATGACCCTGTTCATGGACGGCAAACCGTATTTTCTCGATTACCGGGAAACCGCGCCGAAGGCCGCCTCGCGCAACATGTACCTGAACGAGAAAGGCGAAGTCATCGAAAACATGAGCCTGGTCGGCGCCCGCGCAGTAGGCGTGCCGGGTACGGTAATGGGCTTGTGGGAGGCGCATCAGAAGTTTGGCAAGTTGCCTTGGTCCGAGCTGTTGACCCCGGCTATCGGCTACGCGCAGAACGGCTTCAAGGTCGCCGAAAAGCAATACATGTATCGCCAGGAGGCTCTGCAACTGTTCAACGGCACGACCAATTTCAACGATTACTTCGGCAACATGAAAGTCGGTGAAACCCTGCGTCAGCCGGAGCTGGCCAAAACCCTGGAACGCATCGCCGACAAGGGCGCACAAGAGTTCTACGGCGGCCAGACCGCTGACCTGCTGGTGGCGCAAATGCAGCGCGATAACGGGCTGATCAGCAAACAGGATCTGGCGGATTACAAAGCCGTCTGGCGCAAGCCGCTGCACGTCAACTGGCGTGGCAACACGTTGTACACCGCGCCTTTGCCCAGCTCCGGCGGTGTCGCATTGGCGCAGTTGATCGGCATCAAGGAGCAGCGCGCCGATGACTTCAAGGGCGTCGAACTCAACTCGGCGCGCTATATCCATCTGCTGGCGGAAATCGAAAAACGGGTGTTTGCTGACCGGGCTGATTACCTCGGCGATCCGGAATTCTCCAAGGTGCCGGTCAACGAATTGATCGATGAGGCGTACCTCGCCAAGCGCGCCCACGAGATCAACCCGACGGCCATTTCACCCACGGCAAACATCAAGCCCGGCCTTGAGCCGCATCAGACCACGCACTTCTCCATCGTCGACAAACAAGGCAACGCGGTCAGCAACACCTACACCCTGAACTGGGATTACGGCAGCGGCGTTATCGTCAAAGGCGCGGGTTTCCTGCTCAACGACGAAATGGACGACTTCAGCTCCAAACCGGGCGTGGCCAATGCCTTTGGTGTGGTCGGTGGCAGCGCCAATGCCATCGAACCGGGCAAGCGCATGTTGTCGTCCATGAGCCCGAGCCTGGTGACCCGCGACGGCGAAGTGACGCTGGTGCTGGGCACGCCGGGCGGCTCGCGGATTTTCACGTCGATCTTTCAGGTGCTGAACAATATTTATGACTACAAGCTGCCATTGAAGGAAGCCGTTGGCGCGCAACGGGTGCATCATCAGTTGCTGCCCAAGGACACCATTTACTACGACGCCTACGCGCCACTGACCGGCAAGCCTGCCGAAGACCTCAAGGCCATGGGCTACAAGCTGGAGGATCAGGGCTGGGAGATGGGCAATGTGCAGGCGATCAGGATTGATGGCACGAAGCTGGAGACAGCGTCCGATCCACGGGGCAGGGGTGTGGGGATGGTGGTGAAGTAAGCGTCATTGGCACGCCGGCCCCCGTTGGAGATTCTATGTCCGGGGGCAACCGCCAGGCGCCAGACGTATTGTCTGAACCGACGCCTTCCCGGCTAAAGCCGGTCCCACAACAGAAATGCGATCTGAAGTGGGAGCGGTGCTTTTACTTAATGATGCTCACGCGTTGCGCGGAATTTAACGTCCGCCCAGCGCTCTTCCATCAAGGCCAGGTTGACCCGTGTTGGCGCGAGGTAGGTCAGGTGACCGCCGCCGTCCAGCGCGAGGTTTTCCACGGCCTTGACTTCAAACTCTTCGAGCTTCTTCTTGTCCGCACATTCGATCCAGCGCGCAGACCACACGGTGATCGGCTCGTAGGCGCATTCGACTTTGTATTCTTCCTTCAAGCGGCTGGCGACCACATCGAACTGCAGCACACCCACGGCGCCGAGGATGATGTCATTGCTGCGCAGCGGGAAGAACACCTGCGTGGCGCCTTCTTCGGCCAGTTGCTGCAGGCCCTGACGCAATTGCTTGGACTTGAGCGGATCTTTCAGCCGCACGCGACGGAACAGTTCCGGGGCGAAGTGCGGGATGCCGGTGAAGCCGAGGTTTTCGCCTTCGGTGAAGGTGTCGCCGATCTGGATCGTGCCGTGGTTGTGCAGGCCGATGATGTCGCCGGCGTAGGCTTCTTCGAGCATTTCCCGCTCTGAAGAGAAGAACGTCAGCGCATCGCCAATTCGCACTTCCTTGCCCAGACGCACATGACGCATTTTCATGCCCTTGTCGTAGCGGCCCGAACAGATACGCATGAACGCGATCCGGTCGCGGTGCTTGGGGTCCATGTTCGCCTGGATCTTGAACACGAAACCGGTGAACTTCTCTTCGGTTGGCTCGACAGTGCGCTCGTTGGCGACCCGCGCCAACGGCATCGGGGCCCAGTTCACCACCGCATCCAGCACGTGATCGACACCGAAGTTGCCCAGCGCCGTCCCGAAGAACACCGGGGTCAGCTGACCGTTGATGAACTCTTCCTGGTTGAATTCATGGCAAGCACCCTGCACCAGCTCCAGTTGATCGACGAAACGATCGTACTCGTCGCCCAGATGCGCGCGGGCTTCGTCCGAATCGAGCTTTTCGATGATCTTGACGTCGGTGCGTTCATGACCGTGCCCGGCGGTGTAGACAATGATGTAGTCGTCGGCCAGGTGGTAAACACCCTTGAAGTCGCGGTAGCAACCAATCGGCCAGGTGATCGGCGCGGCCTTGATCTTCAGGACGGCTTCGATCTCGTCCAGCAATTCAATCGGGTCACGAATGTCGCGGTCCAGCTTGTTGATGAAGCTGACGATGGGCGTGTCGCGCAGACGGCAGACGTCCATCAGGGCAATGGTGCGTGGCTCAACGCCTTTACCGCCATCGAGCACCATCAGCGCCGAGTCGACTGCGGTCAGGGTGCGATAGGTGTCTTCCGAGAAGTCTTCGTGGCCCGGGGTGTCGAGCAGGTTGATCATGTGATCGCGATACGGGAACTGCATGACCGAGGTGGTAATGGAAATACCACGTTGTTTCTCCATCTCCATCCAGTCGGATGTCGCATGGCGGTCGGACTTGCGAGACTTCACCGTGCCGGCGATGGAAATGGCCTTGCCCATCAGCAGCAGCTTTTCGGTGATGGTGGTTTTGCCCGCATCCGGGTGGGAAATGATGGCGAAAGTGCGGCGTTTCGCGACTTCGGCGGCCTGGTGGGTCATGGGAAATCGCCTGGCAGGTGAGTCAAAAAAGGGCGCAGATTATAGCCTATCTGGATGCAATAACCGAACCGTTCAGTCGATGCGCGGTGGCCAATTACTATCTTGTGTGGGAACCTTTCAGGTCGTGGTGACGTCCACTCCCCTGATACAGCCATCGTCAGGGTCTGCAAAATCAACGAGTTAGCTTGACGAAGCTGCGCTAATGGCTTGTGTTTTCGCCGAGGTTCATCCTCAACGGCGACCCACCCGCTGCTCTTCGCGAACGTTATTCCTTGGTCACCGGCAATGGTCGATCAACGGCAACGCGTTCGCCGACTGAAATAAGGAGTCCGCCTGTGGCTAATCGCTATGGCAAGGGGCTGATTGGAGGTGCGGTTGTTATCGCACTCCTGGCCCTGCTGATCCACTGGATCGGCATAAGTACCATCAAGCAATACCAGGATGACCTGCTGTTTTATCTGCAAGCTCACCTGATTCTGGTTCTGGTTTCAATGTTGGCGGCCCTTGTGGTCGGGATCCCGGCGGGCATTGCCCTCAGTCGACCGAGCATGGTCGGCCGCGCCGAACGCTTCATGCAGATCTTCAACATTGGTAACACCATTCCTCCTCTCGCGGTTCTGGCCATCGCCCTGGGTATCCTCGGGATTGGCAGCGGACCTGCCATCTTCGCGTTGTTCCTGGCCTCGTTGCTGCCCATCGTGCGCAACACCTACGAAGGCCTGAAAAACGTTCAGGGTTCACTCAAGGAAGCCGCCGTCGGTATCGGCATGACGCCCAGCCAGGTGCTGATGCGTGTCGAGTTGCCCAATGCCGTGCCGATCATCATCGGTGGTGTGCGTGTGGCGCTGGCAATCAACGTCGGGACCGCGCCATTGGCCTTCCTGATTGGTGCCAACAGCCTCGGCAGCCTGATTTTCCCCGGCATCGCCTTGAACAATCAGCCGCAATTGCTGCTGGGCGCGGCGTGTACCGCCTTGCTCGCGCTGCTGCTCGATGGCCTGGTGACATTCGCCAGTCGTATGTGGCTGGAACGCGGCCTGACTCGCTGAGCGAAAGGAATACCAATGAAAAAATTATGCTTGTTTCTAGGCTTTGCCTTGCTGTTCCCGGCATTTGCCCAGGCAGCGGATAAGCCGCTGCTGCGCATTGGCGCCCGGGTATTTACCGAGCAGACCATGCTCGCTGAATTGACCGCGCAATATTTGCGCACCAAAAACTACGACGTGCAAATCACCGGTGGCCTGGGCAGTAACCTGGCGCGTAGCGCACAGGAAAGCGGTCAGCTGGACCTGTTGTGGGAATACACCGGCGTTTCTCTGGTGGCCTACAACCATGTCGATGAGAAGCTCGACAGCGAACAAACCTACGCACGGGTGAAAGAACTCGACGCGAAAAAAGGCCTGGTCTGGCTTTCGCCGTCGAAATTCAACAACACCTACGCGCTGGCCTTGCCGCAGAAAATTGCTGACAAGTACCCGCAGGTCAACACCATGACCGACCTGACGAAAGTGCTCAAGGACGAAGCCAAAGAGAATCATGTCGTAGCGCTGGACACCGAGTTCGCCAACCGTTCCGACGGTTTGATTGGCATGGTCAAGCATTACGACATGAATCTCGGTCGTGAAAACACCCGGCAGATGGACGCTGGCCTGGTCTACACCGCGCTGCGTAACGGGCAAGTCTTCGCTGGCCTGGTCTACACGACCGACGGCCGTTTGAATGCCTTCAAGCTCAAAGTCTTGCAGGACGACAAACGTTACTTCCCGGACTACACCGCTGCACCGGTGATTCGTCAGGAATATCTGGATGCTCACCCGGAAATTGCCACGCTGCTCAAGCCGCTGGCGGATCTGCTGGACAACCAGACCATGATCGACCTCAACGCTCGCATCGATGTCGGTCACGAAAGCCCTTCTGTTGTTGCCGCAGATTTCCTGCGCCAGCACCCATTGAACTGATTAAGGAGAAGACATGAATCTCTTAAGTACCTTCTCCCATCTGGACTGGCCGCTGATCCTGCAGCTGACCTGGCAGCACATCACCCTGGTCGGGATCGCCGTGACCCTGGCCATCGTCGTTGGTGTGCCGCTGGGCGTGTTGATGACGCGCTTTCCATCGCTCGCCGGACCGCTGCAAGCCAGCGCCACGGTATTGCTGACGGTGCCGTCGATTGCCCTGTTCGGGCTGCTGCTGCCGTTCTATTCCAGGTTCGGCCAGGGCCTGGGCCCGATGCCAGCGATCACTGCCGTGTTCCTGTACTCGCTGTTGCCGATCATGCGTAACACCTATCTGGCGCTGACCGGCGTCGAACCGGGTATTCGCGAAGCCGCCAAAGGCATCGGCATGACCTTCGGCCAGCGCTTGCGCATGGTTGAACTGCCGATTGCCGTGCCGGTGATTCTCGCTGGCGTGCGCACCGCCGTGGTGATGAACATCGGCGTCATGACCATCGCCGCCACCATCGGCGCGGGCGGTCTGGGTGTACTTATTCTTGCTTCAATCAGCCGCAGCGATATGTCGATGCTGATCGTCGGCGCCGTGCTGGTCAGTCTTCTGGCCATCTTCGCCGACCTGCTTCTGCAATGGCTGCAACGCACGCTGACTCCAAAAGGATTGCTCAAATGATCGAACTTCAAAACCTGACCAAGATTTTTCAAAGCAACGGCAAAGAAGTCAAAGCCGTCGACTCGGTAAGCCTGACCGTCAACGAAGGTGAGATCTGCGTCTTTCTGGGCCCTTCGGGCTGCGGCAAGTCCACCACGCTGAAAATGATCAACCGCCTGATCATGCCGACCTCCGGCAAGGTGTTGATCAACGGCGAAGACACCACCGGGCTGGACGAAGTGACCCTGCGTCGCAACATCGGCTACGTGATCCAGCAGATCGGTCTGTTCCCGAACATGACCATCGAAGAAAACATCACGATTGTTCCGCGCCTGCTGGGCTGGGACAAACAGAAGTGCCACGACCGCGCTCGCGAACTGATGAGCATGATCAAGCTGGAACCCAAGCAGTATCTGAATCGCTACCCGCGTGAACTGTCCGGTGGTCAACAACAGCGCATCGGCGTGATCCGCGCCCTGGCCGCTGACGCGCCGCTGCTGCTGATGGACGAGCCGTTCGGCGCGGTCGACCCGATCAACCGCGAGATGATCCAGAACGAATTCTTCGAGATGCAGCGCGCGCTGAACAAGACCGTGATCATGGTCAGCCACGACATCGACGAAGCCATCAAGCTGGGCGACAAGATTGCCATCTTCCGTGCGGGCAAGCTGGTCCAGATTGATCACCCGGACACCTTGCTTGCGCATCCGGCAGACGAGTTTGTGTCGAGCTTCGTCGGCCAGGACAGCACCCTCAAGCGCCTGTTGCTGGTCAAAGCTGAAGACGCTGCCGACAACGCGCCTTCGGTCAGCCCGGAAACTCCGGTCGCCGATGCGCTGGAAGTCATGGACGAAAACGACCGTCGCTACATCGTTGTCACTGACAGCGAAAACAAAGCCATGGGCTACGTGCGTCGTCGCGACCTGCACCGCCAGACCGGCAACTGCCTGCAATTCCTCCGGGAGTTCAACGCCACAGCTGCGTTCGACGAACACTTGCGCATCCTGCTGTCGCGCATGTACGAGTTCAACCGCTCATGGCTGCCGGTGCTGGATGCCGAAAATGTCTTCCTCGGCGAAGTGACTCAGGAGTCCATTGCCGAATACCTGAGTTCCGGGCGTTCGCGTGGTGGAAAGACGAGTATTACGTCGCCGGCGGACGTTGTGGCTGAAGCGCAGGGTAACTAAGTTGTATCAAGCCCGGCGCTGCAACGGCGCCGGTTTTTTTTGTCTCTGGATCGCACGCTGGTAGCTCTTTATTGATGCCTGTCAACTGTCATAGCTACCAGTAGACAGGCAGGTGCTCAGGTCATAGCCTCAACCACACAAGGCAGTACTTCACCGTAGCCGTCGCCCTGCTTCCCATTAATGGACTGAAGACGAGGTGAGTCATGAGTAAGCTTTCGGCAACGCAGCTGGAGCGAGTACGCGCGGATTTCAAAAGGCTTGACAAAAATGGCGATGGGAAACTAACGGTTGAAGAATTCACCACTGCCATTGCGGATTTCCTGACGCCTGAAGACCTCAAGCAACTGCTCGCTGAGGTTGACCCGGACAAAAACGATGAAATCAGTTGGGAGGAGTTCCTGGCCGATTATGAAAATGATCTGGACGCGTAGGGCGATAGCGCTGCGCTAGCAATTCGTTGGAGCGCCGTTCTATCGCGCCGATATCGAAATTGTGGGAACGTTCGGAGGTTACGACGGCCGCGTAGCGGTGTGTCAGGTCGATTGCTATACAGTGTGTGGACAGGTCGAGCAATCGAGCCGTTAAGTATTTTTCCAGCTAGGGCGATAGTAAAAACGGTACCTGGATGGTCGGTACGATCCCGTGTGGAATGGCACCGATCATCAATGGTTTTCACCTTGCATTAGTAAGGATTGCATCCTTGTTTAAAGACTTCATCCCAGGAAGCGACCGGGCGCGCGGGTTCTATGTTCCAGGTGGGTTTGTCACGGGTGAAGATCTTTTTACCGTTATCGTCGCCGCTCCACTCCATCTGGCAGGTGAATTGTCGTTCCATGCTGCCGTTATCCGGTTTCCAGCGCGGATCGTTGCCATATTTAGTGCGTTACCTGCATATCCGGGAAGGCGGAACTCTGGCCAACGCACATGCATGGGTGTCTGGCCATTTTCGCGAATAAATTCACTCCCACGATGTCGAAATCGGCGCGATCCTGTGGGACCGGATTTATCCGGGAAGACGTCGGTTCAGACAACACATCTGTGGTGTCTGGGGGTTGCCTCCAGGTATAGAAGCTCCCACAGGTTCTACGTAGATCTGTCCGCTTTTACCGGGCTTCGACGCTCGTCAACGATCGCTCAACCAGACCCTGTGCCATCTCGACCAGGTGCATGACCGAACACGCCAGGTCGCGTTTCTGGCCGCTGAGTTGGTCGCAGGTTTCGTAGGCGGTGGCTGCTGCGCAACGCAACAGTTCTGATACCCGCGTCAGGTTTTCTTCGAGGTTGTGGGGCGAGCTGGGAGTAACTTTAGTCATTGTGTTGATCCTACAAGTCCGGAAGCCGCCCTTGTCGTTCTCACACGAAAAAGGTGGCAGCTATGAGCAGGGTGAGAAACCGGTAGTAGGCGCCCCGGCCAGACCGAAGTCTGCCTGCACACAGCCGCCATAAATCATCCATCATCGGAAAAAATCGATGATGACCTGTCGGACTATGCGCCTACTGAACAACCGGGTTCTCACACCCGACCACTGAATTTTCAATGGCAGGGCGCAGGCTAGTTGCAGAAATTGGCAGGCGCAAGCGGGGTTGGAGTGTCTAGGAAACTTCACTCAAGAGATACAGAGCGGTCCTTCGCAATCGTGACATTTTTTGTATGAAAACCGGTCCCGTAGGAGCGCGGCTTGCCCGCGAAGAACGATCATGCGGTGTGTCTGCTGCACCTCAATGACCTTCGCGGGCAAGCCTCGCTTGTATGTTTAGACTTGAAGGGGTGGGTGGGACTAAAAGCCTAGCTTCTGACTCATACCAGTACAGACCGTTGGAGACTTCGTCCCACCCCTTCACCA
>NZ_JAFCXH010000044.1:0-33241 GCF_049898225.1 Pseudomonas sp. DSP3-2-3
CTCGACTCTGCTTTACGTAAGCCCGATGCAATACGAGAAGAACTGGCAAATGCAACAACCTTAGATACTCAACCCCGACGCCGGGTTAAGGGATACGTTTCTCGGGGGCAAGGTCAGTGCCTACTTCTTCGCGAGCAAGCTCGCTCCCACAAAAAATCTCGCAGTTGCGCTAGCATGACCCGCTGATCCCCATCGGAAATCCCATGCCTGCCTTCCGCCCGCCGGCCGTCGAACACCTCACGCTCGCCAACGGCCTGCGCGTGGTGGTGTGTCATGCGCCGAGGCTCAAACGCGCGGCCGCGTCGTTGCGGGTTGCGGCGGGTAGCCATGATGTGCCGCTTGCCTGGCCGGGGCTGGCGCATTTTCTTGAGCATTTGTTCTTCCTCGGTACCGAGCGTTACGCCGACGAGCAAAAACTGATGACCTTCGTCCAGCGCAACGGCGGGCAGCTCAATGCCAGCACCCGCGAGCGCACCACTGATTTCTTCTTCGAGCTGCCATTGGCGGTGTTCGGCGAAGGGCTGGATCGCCTGTGCGAAATGCTCGCCCACCCGCGCATGACAGTGGAAGACCAACTGCGGGAACGGGAAGTGCTGCACGCCGAGTTCATCGCCTGGTCACGAGACGCCAAGGCGCGGGAGCAAATCCGGCTGCTGGAGCCAATCTGCCCAAGTCATCCACTGAAGGCCTTTCATGCAGGCAATCGCTTCAGTTTGCCGGTGCCGCGTCAGGCGTTTCAGCAGGCGTTGCGGGATTTTTACCAGCGGTTTTATCAAGCCGGGCAGATGACCTTATGCCTGACCGGCCCGCAATCGCTGGATGAACTGAAAGCCTTGGCCACCCGGTACGGCGGATACTTCGTCGCGGGCGAAGCGGTCCAACAGAGCGAACCGCCCAGGCTGATGGATCGCACGACCTTCGTGCAGTCAGTCGACAAAAGCGGTCGGATCAATCTGCTTTTTGCCTGGGAAAATCTGCCCGAGGCCGCCGACCAGGCAGCGGCGTTTCTCTGTCATCACCTGAACTCGGCGCATCCGGGTGGATTGGTTGCCCAGCTGCGCGCGCGGGGGCTGGCTGAGACGTTGCAGGCGGAGGTGATTTATCAGTTTGCCGGGCAATTGTTGATAAAGGTCGAGATAGTGAGCGGGCCTGAAAGTGCTATCGCGTTGATTTTCGACTGGTTCACGTTTTTCAAAGCCCACTGGCCCAAGGCTCGGGACGACTACAACCGTCTTCAGCAGCGTCGCCTGGATACCTGCGGCGCGCTGGATCTGGCCCATCACTACGCACGCAAGGCGCCGCAAGGCCTGTCGGACGACGGCGGCCAGGCGCTCAATGCGTTGCTCAAACAACTTACGGCCAAGACGGAATCCGCTGTCGACAAGGTCGACTGGAAGCTACCGCAACCGAATCCATTTCTGACATCCCAAAGCGACGATAGCAGCACTGACGGCGCGAATTTTCTGCGCTGGACCTTGCCGTCGCCACAACCGGCGCTGTGGCACATGTTCGACCAAAGCCTGCGCAGCCTGGGCGAAGACGCCAGGCAAGCGGGCGTGCACCTGGCTTTCACGGCGTACGGCAATGATTGGCAACTCAAGCTGGTCGGGCTGAATGCGCCGCTGGCGATGATTCTCGAACACGCATTGCGGCTTTTGAGCCATCCAGACGACGACGCCTTGTCGCGCCACGGGCAGCCCAGTCAGGAACCGGCGCTGATCCCGATCCGGCAATTGCTCAAATCCCTGCCTGATCATTATTTGAACAGTGTGCCTGACGAGGCCCTTCCGGATGTTCAATCGCTTTGGGCGGCGGCGCACTGGATGAGCTTTGCGACAGGCCTGTCGGAGCAAACCCAACAGGCGACAAACGCGGCGCTTGGGCTAACGCCTGGAAGCAAGGACCAAAGCCCAAGCCAGGCACCAGTCCTGCAACCCGGCCAGCACTGGCGATCAGAAGCGTCGGATTCGTCCGAAAGCGCTGTATTGGTGTTTTGCCCGACTTGCAGCGTAAGCGTTGCCGACGAAGCCGCGTGGCGCATGCTGGCGCATTTGACCTCGGCTCCGTTTTATCAGCGTTTGCGTGTCGAGCTGCAACTGGGCTACGCGGTATTCAGCGGTTTCCGACAGATCGCCGGGCAAGGTGGATTGCTGTTCGGCGTGCAATCGCCCAGCGCTTCGGTGCAGGAACTTGTGCAGCACATCACCGATTTCATTGCGCAAATCCCTGAGTTGATCGACAGCGCCGACCTTCCCCGGCAACAACAAACCCTGGCGGCGCAGCTGGCCAGCGCGGGCATGGAAAGCGCCAGCGAAGCCGAAATGCTCTGGCAGGCGCATCTTGCCGGACACGGCGCGGATTACCCGAATCGCCTGCTCACAGCGATCATGGATCAGCAAAAAAACATGTTGCTGAAGGCTGCGACTCAGCTGGAAGAAGCCAGCGCTGGCTGGCTGATCCTGAGTAATTGTTCCTCCCCGAGACATTGATCATTACCGGGAATGCAAAAGCTTTGTTCCGGATGATGACAGCCAGGAATTGTTAAATTAAGTAACATAGCTCCCTAAGCATCGAACGATATGCCCTCCAGGGTGTACTAAAGATGTACCTATCCACCGCTGCAATCACCCAAAAGGAGTCTTCTATGTGGACTAAACCTGCTTACACTGATCTGCGTATCGGTTTCGAAGTCACTATGTACTTCGCAAGCCGTTGATTACGACGCGGTGCAAAGCCTCGGTTCGCCGGGGCTTTTTTTTATTGGCATGACCCTTTTTATTTTTGCGTTTCACGACCTCGCGGCATGGAGCTGACATGTACATCCAGATTCTAGGTTCCGCCGCAGGTGGCGGATTCCCTCAATGGAACTGCAACTGCGCCAACTGTGCGGGCTTTCGCGACGGTAGTTTGCGGGCCGTGGCACGCACGCAATCGTCCATCGCGCTGTCCGACGATGGCGTCAATTGGGTGCTGTGCAACGCCTCGCCGGACATCCGCGCGCAACTCGCTGGTTTCGCCCCGATGCAGCCGGGCCGCGCCCTGCGCGATACCGGGATCAGCGCGATTATCCTGATGGACAGCCAGATCGACCACACCACCGGGCTGTTGAGCCTGCGTGAAGGTTGCCCGCATCAAGTCTGGTGTACCGACATGGTTCATGAAGATTTGAGCACCGGCTTCCCGCTGTTCACCATGCTCAAGCACTGGAACGGCGGCCTGGACTGGAACCGTATCGAACTGGAAGGCAGCTTTGTAATCCCGGCCTGCCCGAATCTGCGCTTCACGCCGTTCCCGCTGCGCAGCGCCGCGCCGCCGTATTCGCCGCACCGCTTCGATCCGCATCCAGGCGACAACATCGGCTTGCTGGTCGAAGACCTGAAGACCGGCGGCAAGCTGTTCTACGCGCCGGGCCTGGGCAAGGTCGATGACGCACTGATGGAAAAAATGACCGGTGCCGATTGCCTGCTGGTGGACGGCACCCTGTGGGACGACGACGAAATGCAGCGCCGTGGCGTCGGCACCCGAACCGGCACCGAAATGGGCCACCTGGCGCAGAACGGCCCCGGCGGCATGCTCGAAGTGCTGGAGCGTCTGCCGAAGCAGCGCAAGGTGCTTATCCACATCAATAACACCAACCCGATTCTCGACGAAGATTCCGCCGAACGCGCCGAACTGGCGCGGCGCAACGTCGAAGTGGCCTTCGATGGGATGAGTATCGAATTGTAAGGAGCGATGAAACCAACACTGTGGGACCGGCTTTAGCCGGGAAGACGCCAGCACATTCGATGCATCTGTTGGCCCAGGAACACCGCATTCCCGGCTAAAGCCGGTCCCACAAAGTCATCGCAATTGGGTCATTTATATTTCTATTTCGTTGGATGAGAGCCGTCATGAGCGAAGCAACGCCGCTGTCCCCCGCTGAATTCGAGCAGGCCCTGCGTGCCAAGGGCGCGTATTACCACATTTATCACCCCTTCCACGTGGCGATGTACGAGGGCCGGGCGACCCGCGAGCAGATTCAGGGCTGGGTCGCCAACCGTTTCTACTATCAGGTGAACATCCCCCTCAAAGATGCTGCGATCCTCGCCAATTGCCCGGACCGCGAGATTCGTCGCGAGTGGATTCAGCGCCTGCTCGATCACGACGGCGCACCGGGTGAAGACGGCGGCATCGAAGCCTGGCTGCGTCTGGGACAGGCTGTCGGCCTGGACCCGGACCAGCTGCGCTCCCAGGAACTGGTGCTGCCCGGCGTGCGTTTCGCCGTGGACGCCTACGTGAACTTCGCGCGCCGCGCCAACTGGCAGGAAGCGGCGAGCAGTTCGCTGACCGAGCTGTTCGCGCCGCAGATCCACCAGTCGCGCCTGGACAGCTGGCCGCAGCATTACCCGTGGATCGACCCGACCGGTTACGAATATTTCCGCACCCGTCTGGGCCAGGCTCGGCGCGATGTGGAGCACGGCCTGGCGATCACGCTCAGGCATTACACGACCTATGAAGGCCAGCAGCGCATGCTGGAAATCCTCCAGTTCAAACTCGACATTTTGTGGAGCATGCTGGACGCCATGAGCATGGCCTACGAGCTGAACCGTCCGCCCTATCACAGCGTGACCGACCAACGGGTCTGGCATAAGGGAATCGCCCTATGAGTTTTGATCGACAACAAGTCCCGCGCTGGCGCCAGGGCTATCGTTTCCAGTTCGAGCCTGCGCAAAATGGCCATGTGCTGCTTTACCCGGAAGGCATGATCAAGCTCAATGAAAGTGCCAGCGCCATCGGTGGCCTGATCGATGGCGAACGCAGCGTTTCAGCGATCATTGATGCGCTGGACCAGCAGTTCCCAGGCTTTCCCGAGCTCGGCACCGATGTCGAGCAATTCATGGAGGTCGCCCGTGGCGAACACTGGATCGAACTTGCCTGACTCGACGCTCAGCGCTTCGACTCTGGCAATGCCGCCCAAACCCGAAATCGGCCTGCCGCTGTGGCTACTGGCCGAGCTGACCTATCGCTGCCCGCTGCAATGCCCGTATTGCTCCAACCCGCTGGACTTTGCCAAACAAGGCGAGGAATTGACCACCGAACAGTGGTTCAAGGTGATGGCCGAAGCGCGGCAGATAGGCGCGGCGCAGATAGGCTTTTCCGGCGGCGAACCGCTGGTGCGCCAGGACCTGGCCGAGCTGATCGCCGAAGCGCGCCGATTGGGTTACTACACCAACCTGATCACCTCCGGCATCGGCCTGACTGAACAGAAAATCATCGACTTCAAGAAAGCCGGGCTGGATCACATCCAGATCAGTTTTCAGGCCAGCGACGAGCAAGTGAACAACATGCTCGCCGGTTCGAAAAAGGCCTTCGCGCAAAAGCTGGAAATGGCCCGCGCGGTGAAAAAACATGGCTATCCGATGGTGCTGAATTTCGTCACCCATCGGCACAACATCGACAAGATCGATCAGATCATCGAGCTGTGCATCGCTCTGGAAGCGGATTTCGTCGAGCTGGCGACCTGTCAGTTCTACGGCTGGGCGCATTTGAATCGTGAAGGTTTGCTGCCCACCAAAGACCAACTGGTGCGCGCCGAACGCATCACCAATGAATACCGCGACAAGCTGGCGGCAGAAAATCACCCGTGCAAGCTGATCTTCGTCACCCCGGACTACTACGAAGAACGCCCGAAAGCCTGCATGAACGGCTGGGGCAGCATCTTCCTCACCGTCACGCCGGACGGCACCGCCCTGCCCTGCCACGGCGCGCGGCAAATGCCGGTGAAATTCCCTAATGTGCGCGACCACAGCATGCAGCACATCTGGTACGAATCTTTCGGCTTCAACGTGTTTCGCGGCTACGACTGGATGCCCGAGCCGTGCCGCTCATGTGATGAGAAAGAAAAGGACTTCGGCGGCTGTCGCTGCCAGGCGTTCATGCTGACCGGCGATGCGGCCAGTACCGATCCGGTGTGCAGCAAGTCGCCGAATCACGGAATGATTCTCAAAGCTCGGGAAGAAGCCGAGTATGCTACGAAGACCATTGAGCAGTTGGCCTTCCGCAATGACCGAAACTCTCGCCTTATCGCCAAATCCTGACGCCCTCAGTGCCGCCGACGCGGTTGCCGCAGGGATCGACTTCGCCGAGCTGGAGGTCAGCGCGGCGGGCTTGTTCTGGAGTGAATATCGACCGCAAGACGCCGCCAGTCGCATCTGGCGCTGGTTCGAAGGACACACCACTTGCCTCACGCCTGACGGCTTCAGCGTACGCAGCCGGGTTTACGAATATGGTGGCGGTTCGTTCTGCCTGGCTGACGATTCATTAGTCTTCGTCAACGAAAGCGATCAGCAGCTGTATCGCCAGCCTTTGACTGGCGGCGCCCCGCAACAACTGACCTTCGACGGCAAGCGCTACGGCGACGTCCGCTTCGCCTGCGGGCAGATCCTGGCAGTCGAAGAGGATCACGCCACGCATCGACTGGTCGCTATCGACATCGCTGACGGTAAACGTCAACTGCTGGCCGAAGGCGCTGACTTCTACGCCGCGCCTACCCGCAGCCTTGATGGGCAACGCCTGGCCTGGATCGAATGGCAGCGTCCACATCAGCCGTGGACGTCCACTTCGCTGATGTGTGCCGAACGCCTCAACGACGGCTGGTCGCCGCCGCGCTGTGTAGCAGGGTATGCGCAGGAAGAATCCCTGCAACAACCGCGCTTTGACCTACAAGGCCGGCTGCATTGCCTGACCGATCGCGGCGGCTTCTGGCAACCATGGGTGGAAACCACCGAAGGCCTTGAAGCGTTGCCGGCAGCCGCAGCCGATCATTCGCCCGCGCCGTGGCAATTGGGTGGCTGCACCTGGCTGCCGCTGGCCAATGGCGGTTATCTGGCCAGTTGGTCGGAAGATGGATTTGGCGTGCTGGGCCTGCGCGCGCCTGACGGCTCACTGGAAGATTTCAGCGACGCTTACAGCCGTTTTCGCAGTCTGGCGTTCGACGATCAATACCTCTATTGCATCGCGGCTTCAGCCGTCAGCCCTTCGGCGGTGCTGGCGATCAGTCGTGACGACCACAGCATTCAGGTGCTGGCCGGTGGCGTCGCGCTGCTGCCCGCCGATCGCATCAGTCGCCCGCAACCTTTGCGTTACCCCAGCGGCGACGCTGAGGCGCACGGCTATTTTTATCCCGCCATGAACGGTGCGCAAAGGCCACCGTTGGTGGTGTTCATTCATGGCGGCCCGACCTCCGCGTGCTACCCGATACTTGATCCGCGTATTCAGTATTGGAGCCAGCGCGGCTTCGCGGTAGCCGACCTGAATTATCGCGGCAGCACCGGTTATGGCCGCGCCTATCGGCAAAGCCTGTACCTGAACTGGGGCGTGGTGGATGTCGAAGACGCCTGCGCCGTGGTCGCGCATCTGGCCGAACGCGGGCTGATCAATCCGGATCAGGCCTTCATTCGCGGCGGCAGCGCGGGCGGTTACACGACGCTGTGCGCGCTGGCGTTTCAGGATGTGTTCCGCGCGGGCGCGAGCCTGTATGGCGTCAGCGACCCGATAGCGCTGGGCAAGGCGACGCACAAGTTCGAAGGTGACTATCTGGACTGGCTGATCGGCGATCCGCAAACCGACAGCGAACGCTATCGCGCCAGAACGCCGCTGCTGCATGCTGATCAAATCCACGTGCCGGTGATTTTCTTCCAGGGCGAACTCGACGCCGTGGTCGTCCCGGAACAAACCCGCGCCATGCTCAAAGCCCTGCAGGACAACGGCATCCCCGCCGAAGCCCACTTCTACCCCAACGAACGCCACGGCTTCCGGCAAGCCGCCAACCAGGCGGATGCGCTGGAAAAGGAATGGGCGTTTTATCGGCGGGTGATTGACGGGCAGCGTTGAATGCCTTCGCAAGATTTTGTGGGACCGGATTTATCCGGGAATGCGTCGGTTCAGTCAGCGAGAGAGAGATGAAACGAGGGTAAACCTGAAGGGCGACCCGTTGGAGATTCTATGTCTGGGGGCAACCGCCAGGCGCCACAGATGTATTGTCTGAACCGACGCCTTCCCGGCTAAAGCCGGTCCCACTGGATCGCGCTGATTGTGTGGGACCGGATTTATCCGGGAAGACGGCATTCCAGTAGACGCAAATACAGCGGCTGTACGTCCCATCGTGAATGTTGCGTAGATCCGTTGGAGGCTTGCCCGCGAACCAGCCGGTGGTGGATGGGTAGACCGATTCGCGAGCAAGCTCGCTCCCACAAATTGCGGAGGACGGTTAGATGGGTGGGAGCCGAGCTTGCTCGCGAATGCGGGGGGAAAGTCGCAACGGTGGAGCAGGCCCGTTCTTCGCAGGCAAGCCTCGCTCCAACGAGACCGGGTATCGCTCGAATTACTTACGGCTGGCGATGATGTAGACCGCGTGAATGATGCCGGGGAAGTAACCCAGCAAGGTCAGCAGGATGTTCAGCCAGAAGGCGCCAGCGAAACCGACTTGCATGAACACACCGACAGGTGGCAGCAGGATGGCGAAGATAATGCGAATGATGTCCATGGTGTAGCTCCAGATTAAAGCGGCTCTCATAAGCCACACAGCTAATCGACCTGCGACAAATGGCGGAGGTTCCCTAACCTCTGGCTACCAGCCATTACTGCATGTAAAAAAGCCCCGCGCCAAACGAATCCGGCACGGGGCGACGCGCATATAACGCGAGACGGTTCGGAAATTCGGGGCTCAGGCCAGCAAGCCTTGTCTGGCCCTCAGTTGTGCGGTTTTGACTCGACTCAATGCTCGGGCCAGGCGTTGCAGCATCTCGTCGACATTGGCCCGGCTGACGGTGAGCGCCGGAGAAAACCTCACGCAGTCCGGCTGCGGCGCATCGATCAACAAGCCCTCCGATTGCGCAGCGGCCACCACTTGCGCCGCGCGGTCCTGTCCTAGGCTCAAGGCCCAGAGCAGGCCTTGGCCGCGCACCTCGCCGAGTTGAAAACGCTCGGCAAGGCGCATCAGCCCTTCGCGCATGTGCTCGCCGCAATCGCGCACCTGACGCAGAAATTGCGGCTCCTGAACGCTGTGCAGCACGGTCAGGCCAGCGGCGATCATCAGTGCATTGCCGTCGCCCGCGCCGGGAAGTTCGCCCGGCGCAATGCAACATGCCGTACCTCGCGCCAGCAGTGCTGCCAACGGCACACCGCCGCCCAGGCCTTGACCGAGGACGACGATGTCGGCGCGCACGCCATAGGTGACTTCGCACAGCAAGCCGCCACAACGGCCAACACCGGTTTGGGTTTCGTCGAGAATCAACAGGATTCCCAGTTCACGACACAACTTCTCGACGCCCTGCAGGTATTCATGAGTGGCCGGAATCACGCCGGCCTGACTCTGGATCGGTTCCAACATGATCGCGACCGTCTGGGCGTCGACCGCGGCGTGCAATGCGGGCAAGTCGTTGAACGGCACCTGATTGGCGGCTGTCGTGTTCATCCCAAGGCTGGCAGTGATGATTCCGCCAGCGCCGCCGCGATGCAGCTCACCCCACTTGCGCGCCAGATCGATAGCACCTTCGCAGGCCTGATTGGCGCTGCTGAAGAACCAGGCCTGATCGCTGCGCGTGCTCAGACACAAGCGCCGCGCCAGTTCCAGCCCGCTGCGATGCGAATGGCCGGGGCCGGGGCTGATCAATGTTTGTGCCTGAGCATTGAGCGCCTGGAGCAAGACCGCCGGGCTGTGGCCAAGACTGTTGGCCGCGCCTGCCTGGATAAAATCCAGGTACACGCGACCTTGCGCATCCCACATCCACGATCCCTGACCGCGTACGAATACCGGGTCGCAGTGGTTGGTTTGCGACACAGTGCGTTCCTCGGGTTCTATAACCTGCGCGGATTGAATACAGGGCAGCTCCTGAACATCGGTATTGCTGCGCAGCAGCCTGAACAGATTCATGGGCGAAATCCTCGGTTTTCCCCGAGTTCTGTATTTTTCGCTTTTCCTATGTAAATGCCATCAATTCTTAGCCTGCTCATCGCGATTTCCGGCTCTGTAGGCTTTTGGATACGCGCTAGACTATGCTGTCGCCGGTTTCCCAGCCATTTCGATTTTCCAGCTTTTTCAATAAGGTTTACTTATGGATTTTCGCCAACTGCGCTATTTCGTCGCGGTCTACGAAGAGGGGCATGTGGGGCGCGCCGCCGAACGGCTTTCCCTGTCGCAACCTGCGCTGTCGCAACAAATCCGCCATCTGGAAGAGAGCCTGGACGTCAGCCTGTTCGAGCGCAGCAGTAAACGCCTGTTGCCCACCCTCGCGGCGCATACGCTGTACAACCACGCGGTGCCGCTACTCGATGGGCTACAACAGGCCCGCGAAGCCTTGCGCAATTTCAAGGGGCAGTCGTTGCGCACCTTGGCGATTGGTGTGCTGCAAACTGTGCATTCCGGCCTTGTCCCGCAAATGCTCGAACGCGTGCGAACGGCCCAGCCGCATCTGGTGGTGCAAATCTATGAGCTGAGCGGGATGGAAGTCGAACGACGGCTGCTCAATGGCTCGCTGGACATCGGCATCAGCTACTTGCCGCCGCGCCAACCGGGTTTGCATGGCCTGTTGCTGTATGAGGATGAATTGAAGCTGGTCATCCCGGCCAATCATCCGCTGCGCGAATTCAAGAAAGTCTCCCTGGCCCAGGCCGCAGAGTTGCCGATGTTGCTGCTCGGCGAAGAGTTTCAGGTACGACAGATTTGGCAGACACAACTGGCCAACCTCGGGCGACGGGCACATGTGCAGGCCGAGTTGAACAATATGACGGGGATTCTCGACAGCCTGGCGCATACCAAACTGGTGACCGTATTGCCTGGAAGAGCGCAGCACCTTCAGGAAAACACCGATCTGCTGTGGAAACCCCTGAGCGAACCACGCGTGCCGCTAAAAGTCGGGCTGGTGTATCGCGATGCGCAGCGGCAACAGGCCACGCTGGTGTTGTTGCAGAGGGTTTTGGCAGAAGTGTTTCAGACGCATCGCGTCGAGACGCCCGGCGAGCACTGAATCGCGGACATTCAGGCCATTTGAAAACGTAGTGGTTTTCAGAGGACCTGAAAAAAGAAAACCCCGCCGAAGCGGGGCTTTACAGACTGTTTCCCTGACATCCATTTCTTCCCGCCATCCTGGCAGGCTTCCTTACGTGTCCCTGTTATGTATTGGTGCGCTTCCTGCGCTACGTCCATGGATTTAGATTAACTTTGGATCCCGTTACGCGATATGGCCAATCAGCACCACAACGTGTAAGCAAATGCTTACACGTTGTAGTCCGCGTCAGAATTGCGACGCCTCCAAAAGGAACAGTGTTTCACTGCCAGCTTTCACTGAGGCGCTCAACGAATGAATGCGCGGTAGCAGACGCGCGAAATAGAAGCGTGCGGTGCCCAGTTTGCTGGCGTAGAAATCGTCCTGAGCTTCTTTGCCAGACGCGGCCTTGGCCATCATCGCCCACATGTAGGCGTAGGCGGTGTAACCAAATACATGCAGATACTCCACCGACGCCGCGCCGATTTCATTGGCGTTGGTACGCGCGCGATCCACAACCCAATGCGTCAATTCGTCCAGCGTATCCAGCGCAGCGCTCAATGGCTGGGTGAACTCGCTCTGGGAAGCGTCGGAGCTGGCGATGAACTGGCGGATTTCTTCGGCGAACACCTGGTAATACGCGCCGCCGTTGGCGACGATTTTGCGCCCCATCAGATCCAGCGCCTGAATGCCGTTGGTGCCTTCGTAGATTTGCGTGATGCGTACGTCGCGCACCAGCTGCTCTTGGCCCCACTCGCGAATATAGCCGTGACCACCGAAAACCTGCTGGCCGTGAACCGTGGTTTCCAAACCGAGATCAGTCAGGAACGCCTTGGCGACGGGTGTCAGCAGGGCAACCAGATCGTCGGCGCGCTGGCGGGCAGCGTCGTCTTCGCTGAACTTGGCGATATCCAGCTGCATGGCGACGTAGGTCGAAAACGCGCGGCCGCCTTCGTTGCTGGCTTTCATGGTCAGCAACATGCGACGCACATCGGGATGGACGATGATCGGATCGGCGATCTTGTCCTTTTGCTGCGCGCCAGTCGGCGAACGGCTTTGCAGGCGATCACGAGCGTAGTCGACAGCGTTCTGATACGAGCGCTCGCCGGACGCCAGCCCTTGGATGCCAACCCCCAGACGCTCGTAGTTCATCATGGTGAACATCGCCGCCAGGCCTTTGTTCGGCTCGCCGATCAGATAGCCTACCGCCTCGTCGAAATTCATCACGCACGTCGCGGATGCCTGAATGCCCATCTTGTGCTCGATGGAACCGCAGGCAACGGTGTTGCGCGCGCCGAGACTGCCGTCGGCGTTGACCATGAACTTGGGCACCAGGAACAACGAGATGCCTTTCGGGCCGGCAGGTGCGTCCGGAAGTTTGGCCAGCACCAGATGAATGATGTTTTCGGTGAGGTCGTGTTCGCCGCCGGTGATAAAGATTTTGCTGCCGGTGACCTTATAGGAACCATCACCTTGCGGTTCGGCCTTGGTGCGAATAATCCCCAGATCGGTACCGGCGTGGGCCTCGGTCAGGCACATCGAGCCACACCAGATGCCCGCGTACATGTTGGGCAGATACGTGGCTTTCAGCTCTTCGGTGGCGTGGGCGTTGATCGACACGCAGGCACCGGAGGTCAGCATCGGATACAGGCCGAATGCCAGGGTCGCGGAGTTGAGCATTTCCTCGACCTGCGCCGAGACGGCTTTGGGCATGCCCATGCCACCGAATTCCGGGTTGCCGCCAACGCCGACCCAACCGCCTTCGGCATAGGTTTGATAGGCCTGAACGAATCCGGCTGGCGTGGTGACGACGGTGTCTTTCCAGTGGCAGCCTTCTTCATCGCCATTGCGGCTCAGTGGCGCAATGCTCTTGCTGATGACTTTGCCGGCTTCTTCGAGGATCGCTTCGACGGTTTCGGCATCGACCGTTTCGGCCAGCGCCGGGAGTTGTGCCCAGAGTTCGGAAACGTTGAAGACTTCGTTGAGGACGAAACGCATATCGCGCAGCGGAGCTTTGTAGTCAGCCATGGCAAACCTCACAAGAAACAGGAGCAGTACGCCTGAAAGAGTGATCCGCAGACGCTGTGCGGACCTTGGTATCGAATGGACTGAAGTGTAACTGAACACCGATAGCGACACATAGGGTCAGCTAGTGACTATTTCAAATACTTTAGTCACATACTTCCTGCGGGCAAAAAAAACACGGTGCTCGCCAGTCACCGTGTCTTTGGGAACCCCGGCGCGCTCAGCCCGCCGCGCCGACCATGCGAACCGCGCCTCGTTTGTTGACGTTGCCGTTGGACATGACGCAATTGCGGCCGGCGCCCTTGGCGGCATACAGCGCCTGGTCGGCGACCTTGAGCACTTCTTCCGGCGTGCGATGCTCCGGCTGACGTTCGGCGACGCCAATGCTGATGGTCACTGACACACTGGAAGCCTGGGCGGCACCCCGGCGTTGGCGACCTTGATGGTCGTCGTGAGGCCGGTTGTCATTGTTGCGCAACAGAATGTCGTAGTTGGCAATGGATTCGCGGATCACTTCCAGATGCGGCAGGCATTCTTCCAGGGTCTTGGCAGCGAAGACGATGGCGAATTCTTCACCGCCATAGCGATAAGCCTTGCCACCGCCGCTGGTGATCTTCGACAGTTTGCTGGCCACCAGTCGCAGCACCTGGTCGCCGACATCGTGGCCGTGTGTATCGTTGAATTTCTTGAAGTGATCGACGTCGCCCATCGCCAGCACATAGTTGCGACCCAGGCGCTGCATACGCTCATTGAGTGCGCGCCGCCCCGGCAGCCCGGTCAGTTCGTCGCGGAAGGCCATTTGATAGGCTTCGTGAGCAACCGCCGCGGCAATCATCAACATCACCTGACTGCACAGGATGTTCAGGGTAAACGGCAGAATGAAGGTTTTCGGCAACGCCCAGAACAGCCCGATCAAGCCGACCAGTTGCGCGGCGTGCAGCGGCCTTGGTTTGCGCACGTACTGCACGACCAACAGGCTGAAGGTGATCAGGAACATCAGGTAGGAAAGCTGGATCAGGCTCATCCACGCGCCATGCAGCGCGGGCCAACGGATCTCGGCAAGCCAGCGCAGCACGGTGTCCGGATAACTTTGTTCGAGCCCCAGCGCAATCGCACCCACGGCGACCAGCACCGCGAGCCGGGCAATCATGTCCTGGAAAAGGTGCGTGCGTTCTTCCCAGGCGGCGAAGACCCCGAACATCAACGGCAGCAGCAGGCACACCAGATGGAACACCACGGCCGCGTCTTCGCGAACCTTGCCAAAGTCGCGGAAATAATCGGTCTGGGTGTCGAGCAAAAAGTAGGCAATGTAGACGGTGATCATCAGAAACAGCTCACGCTGCCGCCGATATACCCCGCAATACGCGCCGCCGAGCAACAGCACCAGCGTCGGCAGGACGTTGAACAGCGAGGTAAAAAATACGTTCAAGTCCTTCACGTACGCAGCCGCAAGCCCCGCAAGCAGCAATACCAGCGATGGCAGAAAATGGCTCAAACGTGCAGATGACGGACGCAGCAAAGTGAATGTCTCCCACCCGACTTTGGGTAAAGATCTCGGTTGATGGCATTGTGCCCTCATAACCCGATAGCAGGCTACATTCTTTAACGGCAGGAGATGGGAAAGGTTTATTGCCGCGACCCCTCCTACCGACGGCGCCCACAAAAAAGCCGCTCCCCCCAACGGAGGAAGCGGCTTTGGATGAAGCCAGCGGCGCTTAGTAAGCCAGGCCGAAGTCTTCTTCTTTCATGTCCATCAGGTTGGCAGCGCCCGACAGCATGGTTGCAACGTGGGTGCGGGTACGCGGCAGGATGCGCTGGAAGTAGAAGCGCGCGGTCTGCAGCTTGGCTGTGTAGAAGGCTTCTTCGGTGGTGCCCGCAGCCAGTTTTTCGGCAGCAATGCGCGCCATGTCAGCCCAGAAGTAAGCCAGGCAGGCGTAACCGGAATACATCAGGTAATCCACCGAAGCGGCACCGACTTCCTCGCGGTCTTTCATGGCGGCCATGCCGACTTTCATGGTCAGTTCGCCCCACTCTTTGTTCAACGCAGCCAACGGGGTGACGAATTCCTGAACGGCTTCGACGCCTTCGTTGTTCTGGCAGAATTTGTGGACGATCTTGGTGAAGCCTTTAAGAGCCTCGCCTTGGGTCATCAACACTTTGCGGCCAAGCAGGTCCAGCGCCTGGATGCCGGTCGTGCCTTCGTACAGCATGGAAATGCGGCTGTCGCGAACGTTCTGCTCCATGCCCCACTCGGCGATGAAGCCGTGGCCGCCGTAGATTTGCACGCCGTGGTTAGCGGACTCGAAGCCCACTTCAGTCATGAACGCCTTGGCAATCGGCGTCATGAACGCCAGCAGTGCGTCGGCTTGTTTCTTGGCTTCTTCGTCCTGACCGTACTTGACGATGTCCACCAGCTTGGCGGTGAAGTAGACCATTGCGCGGTTGCCTTCGGCGAAGGCCTTCATGGTCAACAGCATGCGGCGCACGTCAGGGTGAACGATGATCGGGTCAGCGGCTTTTTCAGGCGCTTTCGGGCCGGTCAACGAGCGCATTTGCAGACGATCGCGAGCGTATTTCAAGCCGCCCTGGAAGCCGATCTCGGCGTGAGCCAGACCTTGCAATGCAGTACCCAGACGCGCGGTGTTCATAAAGGTGAACATGCAGTTCAGGCCTTTGTTCGCCGGGCCGATCAGGAAACCGGTGGCCGCGTCGAAGTTCATCACGCAGGTCGCGTTGCCGTGGATACCCATTTTGTGTTCCAGGGAACCGCAGGTCACCGCGTTGCGCTCGCCAATGCTGCCGTCAGCGTTGGGCAGGAACTTGGGCACGATGAACAGCGAAATGCCTTTGGTGCCAGCCGGTGCGTCCGGCAGGCGGGCCAGCACGATGTGGACGATGTTATCGGCCATGTCGTGTTCGCCAGCAGAGATAAAGATTTTCGTGCCGCTGACACGGTACGAACCATCCGCCTGAGGCTCGGCCTTGGTGCGCAGCATGCCCAGGTCGGTACCGCAATGCGATTCGGTCAGGCACATGGTGCCGGTCCATTCGCCGGACACCAGCTTGGTCAGGTAAGCATGACGCTGCTCTTCGGTGCCGTGCTCGGAAATGGTGTTCATCGCGCCATGGGACAAGCCTGGGTACATGCCCCACGACCAGTTGGCTTCGCCGACCATTTCGCTGACCGCAAGACCGAGAGACTCGGGCAAACCCTGGCCGCCATGATCGATGTCATGGGCCAGGCTTGGCCAGCCGCCTTCGACGAATTGCTTGTAGGCTTCCTTGAAACCGGTTGGCGTTTTCACGCCGGATTCGCTCCAGGTACAGCCTTCGGTATCACCGACACGATTCAGCGGCGCCAGAACCTGCTCACAAAACTTGGCGCCTTCTTCAAGAATGGCGTCAACCATGTCGGGAGTAGCGTCCTGGCAAGCCGGCAGACTTTGATAGTGCGCTTCGTAGCCGAGCAGTTCGTCACGAACGAAGCGAATATCACGCAAGGGGGCCTTGTAGTCAGGCATAGCGATAAACCTCTGCTGTTGAATCCTGGAATGTATGACCGATCGGTCGCTGCGGGAACGTTCCCCAACCACCGGACAAACTCGGATGCCTAGCGGTCAAACAGGTGTTTGAAACATACGTTTACGCCTGAGCCTTGTCAAGCATGCCTAACGCGCCGTTCATCGTCGACCTGACTACAAGCCGCACAGGCAAAGGGATGCAGCGCAGGATGAAGAATCCGTAGATGGCTTGAGTCTAGTTCAGCGAGTGGGCGTAGCGGATTGGGCAGCAGATGGATAGAAGCGCGTGATGACAGGGGATTCAGCACGCAACGCCGTGCACGATTGCACGGCGAGAGGGTCGATCAGGCGTAAGTGTCGATCAAGGTACCGAGGGCTTCGTCGCTGGCTTTTTGCACTGCCGCACCAGCCTGAAACTGGGACTTGGCGGACTCCAGCTCGACGATGTTGGCCGGGAGATCACTGCGCTGGGAACGGTCGACGGAACGCAGATTTTCCAGCTGGAAATCCGAGGACTGGCTTCTGCCCGAGACTTCGATATTGCTGCTGGCGATCTGAGTGGCCGCTTGGTCGACACGAGATTGCCCGACCTGCATCGCGCTAAGGCCTGGATACAACGTGTTGTTCATGGTGATTTGCATGTGTCGATCCTCCTGTTCATATAACGAACACCTGCTATTGAAGCAGTAAAGCTGGCAAATAGCCTGACAATTAGACTAATGGCACTTCGCCTCTTCATAGACTGAGTCTTGGGACTCTCAGACTCAAGCGCGCAAATGTTACCAAGCGTGGCAGAGAGTGACAGCTCAGTGCTCACTCGCCTGAAAACGGTGCACGACCCCGCGCGCTCGAATCAGGCTATACCTAGTCTACGCAGGCGCTCGTGGCGACGATGGTCAAAATCTGTGCAGTGGCGCACATCCTGCATCTTTTCCTCAACCTCCTTCAGTGGATTCAGCCGACCCAAGCCCTCTCATGCGCCCAAAGGAACTCAAACACTGGACCACCGGCATCGCCCACCTCCTCGATCTGCCGATGGGCGTTGCGCGGCTGAGTGGATTGAGCCAGTGGCTGAAACAGATATGCCCGGTCGATCATTTCGTGCTGTTCGTTTATCAGGGTAATCACCGGCCGCTGGCCTTGTTCGACACGTTCACGTCCGACAAGCGCAAGGTCTACGTCGATGACTACCAATGCGGGCCGTACCTGCTGGACCCGTTCTATCTGGCCTGCACCCGCCATCAACCGCCCGGCCTGTGGCGCTTGCGACAGTTCGCGCCCGACCACTTCTACCTGAGCGAGTATTACCTGGCGTATTACCAGCAGACCGGTCTGGCCGAGGAAGTGGCGTTTTTTGTCGATCTGGGCGATGACACCACGGCGGTTCTGTCGCTGATGCGCGCTACGTCCAGCTGCGCCTTCAGCCGTGACGAATTGCAGTTGCTGGACTGCGCGCAACCCGTTGTCGAGCAGATCATCGGCGAGGCGTGGAGCCAGTTCCACGCCGACAAACCGCGTCCGGCGCAGGATCTGGACTTCAAGATCCACGCCGCTTTCGATCATTTCGGCGCGCATATCCTGACCGGTCGCGAGCAGGAAATCGTCCGCCTGCTGCTGCGCGGCCACTCCAGCGCTTCGGTGGCCGAGCAACTGTCGATCAGCCCCGGCACCGTGAAAATCCACCGCAAGAATATCTACGCCAAGCTGGGCATCTGCAGCCAGTCGGAGCTGCTCGGGTTGTTCATTCGCGAGCTGGCCGGGCCGGAGATGGCGGCGACGGGGTAGCTCCTCCTACCTGTGGGAGCGAGCTTGCTCGCGAAAAGGCAGGTACATCCGGCACATTTATCGATATGAAATACCGCCTTCGCAAGCAAGCTTGCTCCCACAAATCCGTCCTTCCCTATCCCCCAAGGGATATATACAGCGCAAAACCCCGGTTGCTAGTTTGATCACCATTGCAGAGACCGATGCACTGGAAATCACGCGAGCGCCGACGATGAGTGACAACAGCCACGCCAACGATATCGAGTTCCGCCACGTAGAGAAGCTCTACGGCAATCTGAAAGCCGTCAACGACCTGAGTTTTCAGGTGAAGCGCGGCACGTTTCATTCCTTTCTCGGCGGCTCCGGCTGCGGCAAGACCACCACGTTGCGGATGATTGCCGGCTTCGATCAGCCCAGTTCCGGCGAGATTTTACTGGCTGGCAAGAACGTCGCGGGCGTACCGGCTTTTCAGCGCCCGGTGAACATGGTGTTCCAGCATTACGCGCTGTTCCCGCACATGACCGTCGCCGAGAACATTGCCTACGGCCTGCGCTACAGAACCCCACGCCCGGACAAGAAAGAACAACGTCGCCTGGCGGATGAAGCCTTGGAGATGGTGCGTCTCAACGGCCTCGGGCACCGCAAACCCAGCGAATTGTCCGGCGGCCAGCAACAGCGGGTGGCGCTGGCCCGCGCGTTGGTCAACAAACCTACGGTGCTGCTGCTGGACGAACCGCTGGCCGCGCTGGATCGCAAGCTGCGCAAGGAGATGCAGTCCGAACTGCTGCGCTTGCAGCGCGAAGTCGGGATCACTTTTGTGCTGGTGACTCACGACCAGGAAGAAGCGCTGTCCATGAGCGACAGCATCAGCGTGATGCACAGCGGCTCGATCATTCAGACCGCGACTCCGGAACAGCTCTACGAAGCCCCGGCCAATCGCTATGTGGCGGACTTCATCGGCGAATCCAATCTGTTCAACGGCACAGTGCGCCATCTGAGTGGCAACTCGGTGGTACTGCGCACCGATCAAGGCCTTGAGCTGACCAGCCCGCAAACCCCGACCGGCATGGCACTGAGCGCCAACACCCCCGGCTGCATCGCGGTGCGTCCGGAGCTGATCAGCATCGCCGCGCCCAACGGCTTGCTGGCTCGGGATGTGACCCTGAACGGCTGCGTCGAGGACCGGATTTATCTGGGCAACCTCACTGAATATCGCGTGCGCACCGAGCCGTTCGGCATCGTCTGCGTCAGGGTGCCTCGCCATCTGGGCCAGTCCGGGCCGGGCACTGATTTCGGCGGTTTTGAACACGGCGCCGCAGTGCGCGTTGGCTGGGACAACGCCAGCGGCCTGGCCATGGCTTTGTAACAGCTCGCTTCACCCTGCTTCGAACACCGCTCATTTCGAACACATCAGACCGGGAGATTGCCATGGACCAGAAGACTTTTATCAAGACGATGCGCAGCTGGCAGAACGGCTCGATCAGCCGTCGCGAATTCCTCGGCCGCACTGGTCTGGGCGTCGCCGCCGCCGTGGTTGCGACCAACATGCCCGGCCTGTTGATGGGCACCAAGGATTCCAGCGCGGGCGCGGCAGAAAAAAATATTGGTGATCGTCTCGGTCTGGCGACCTGGCCGAATTATCACAGCCAGGACAATCTCGACGCCTTCGCCAAAAGCACCGGCGCCCGGGTGGCCATGAGCGTGTTCGGCTCCAACGAAGAAATGCTCGCCAAACTGCAAGCCGGCGGCAGCGGTTGGGACGTCATGGTGCCGACCAACTACACCATCAGCACCTACGTGAAACTCGGTTTGATCGAGCCGCTGGACCTTTCACGCATCCCCAATTTCGACCCCAAAGCCTTTCAGGAAAAATTCATGGCCCAGGGCACCGTCGACGGCAAGGTCTACGCCGTGCCGAAAAACTGGGGCACCACCGGCATGGCCTACGACAGCGCCAAGCTCAAGGCCAAACCGACGTCATGGAAAGAATTCTGGGCCCTGGCGCAAGGTGAAGGCAGCGGCCGCACCATGATCCACGACTACCAGCTGACCGCCATCGGCAACGCGCTGAAATCATTCGGCTACAGCTTCAACTCTCTGGATCCGAAGGAGCTGGCCGACGCGGAAAAACTGCTCATCGAGGTCAAGCCGCACCTGTTCGCGATCAACTCCGACATTCAGCCGTCGATGCGCAGTGGCGACGCGGTTCTGGCCATGTCGTGGACCGGCGATGCCTCGCAGCTGCATCGCGACATCCCGACCATGCAATACGCGCTGGGCAAGGAAGGCGGCGAGCTGTGGAGTGATTTCTTCGCCATCCCCAAGGGCGCCGAGCATCGCGATGCGGCGTATGCCTTCATCAATTACCTGCTCGATCCGCAGCACAACAAGCTCGAAGTGTTGAGCCACGGTTATCCCAGCGGCGACAAGCGCGTCGATGCCCTGCTGCCGACGGCGATGCTCAGCGACCCGATCATGTACCCGGCCGCCGAGCAGTTGAGCCCGCTGGAATTCGGCGCGGCGGCAACCTTGACCAGTCCGTTGCGCGCCGAATTGATGGCCCGTTTCAAATCTGCCTGATCCATCGCCATGCGCAGCAAGGACCCGTCCATGAACGCCGTAGTCTCATCCGAAACGCTTCTCGATGAAGCCGACGCCTCGCCTGCGCAACTCGCCCAGGCCGAGGGCAAGCGCCGCAGTTTGCGGCGGCGCATCACGATGCTGATGCTGCTGCCGTCAACGCTGTGGTTTTTGCTGCTGTTGGTGATGCCGCTGCTGATCATTCTGGTCTTCAGCTTCGGTGAGCGCAGCGCCGTCGGCGGTTATGCCGGCGGCCTGACGCTGGCCAACTACATGAACCTGAGTTCCCGCGCCGCCGCCTTCAGCAACACGCTGATACTGGCGCCGCTGGGGACGCTGGTGTGTTTGCTGGCGGCGTATCCGCTGGCGTATTTCCTGGCAGTGCGCGCCGGCAAGAATCGCTCGCTGCTGTTGACGCTGGTGATCGTGCCGTTCTGGACCAGCTTCCTGATTCGCACCTACGCGTGGATTTTCATCCTCAGCGGCAAAGGCATTCCGGCCATGCTCGCCAGCCTCGGCCTGGACGGCGTGCGCCTGATCAATACGCCGACAGCAGTGTTGATCGGCATCGTTTACGGCTATCTGCCGCTGATGGTGTTCCCGATCTACGTCAGCCTGGAAAAGCTCGACAAACGCCTGCTCGAAGCCTCCGCCGATCTGGGCGCCAGCGCGTTCGAAAGCTTTCGCCGCATCACCTTGCCGCTGTCGGCTCCGGGGATCATCACCGGGGTCATGCTGGTGTTCATCCTGTTGATGGGCGAGTTCCTGATCCCGGCGATTCTCGGCGGCGGCAAAGTGTTTTTTGTCGGCAACGCGCTGGTCGACCTGTTCCTGCAATCGCGCAACTGGCCGTTCGGCAGCGCGCTGGCGATGACGCTGGTGGCAATCATGCTGTCGATCATCGGCATCTATCTGAAACTGGTGAAACGCTACGGCGGCACCCCCGGCGATGGAGCCTTGTGACATGTGGCTACGCAGCTATTCCACCTCGCTGTATCTGTTCCTGTACGCGCCGATTGCACTGATCATGTTATTCAGCTTCAACGCCGGGCGCAGCGGGCTGGCCTTCGAATGCTGCTCGGTGCAGTGGTTCGGCCGTGCGTTCAGCAACCCGTTCATCATGGAAGCCCTGGGCAACAGCGCGATGATCGCCACCAGTTCGGCCGTGCTGGCGACGCTGTTCGGAACCCTGGCGGTGTTTGGCCTGCAACGCGCCGGACGCAAGGTCCGCCTGCTGTTCGACGTGCTGACCTATTGCTCGATCATCATTCCCGGCATCGTCATCGGCATCTCGACGCTGATCGCCTTCATCAGCCTGTTCGATGTACTGAACCCGCTGCTCGCCAGCCTGATGCCGGGCTTGCCGCGCCTGAACATGGGCTTTTTCACGGTCATCGCCGCGCACTCGCTGTTCACCATGGCGCTGGTCATGGTCATCGTCCGCAGCCGGGTGGATTCGCTGGATAGGGCCCTGCAAGAAGCCTCCGCCGATTTGTATGCGCCGCCGCTGGAAACCTTCTGGCGCGTGACCTTGCCGCAAATCACCCCGGCGATCATGGCCGGCTTCCTGTTGGCGTTCACGTTCAGTTTTGACGATTTCATCATCGCGTTCTTTGTCGCGGGCCCGGAAACCACGCTGCCGATCTACATCTTCTCCTCGATCCGCCGGGGCGTGACGCCCGAGATCAACGCGGTTTCCACCGTGATCATCTGCGTTTCGCTGGCCCTGCTGTTCACCTCCCGTTACTTGCAGAATCGCCGCACAGGAGCCTCACATGCGTGATCAGTTGTACATCAACGGCGAGTGGGTCAGCCCGGACCTCGGCGGTTATCTGGATGTCATTGATCCGGCGACCGAACAGACGTTGCAACGGGTCGCGGCAGGCACCGAAGAAGACATCGACCACGCGGTGCGCGCGGCACGTCGGGCATTCGACAGTGGCTGGAGCCAGAGCAGCGGCGCCGAACGTGCGGTGTGGCTGGAAACGTTGGCGGACGAGCTGCAAAACAGTCAGGACAGCATCGCCCGGCTGGAGGTCAGCGATAACGGCAAGCCGCTGCCCGAAGCGCAATGGGACATCACCGACGCGATTGGCTGTTTTCGCTATTACGCAGGGCTCGCGCGGGAGCTGGACGGTCGCCAGGATCAACCGCTGACGCTGCCGGACGAGCGCTTTCGGTGTCGCACGCGCCTTGAGCCAATTGGCGTCGCCGGGCAGATCATTCCGTGGAATTACCCGCTGCTGATGGCCGCCTGGAAAGTCGCTCCGGCGCTGGCCGCTGGCGCGACGGTGGTGTTGAAACCGTCGGAACTGACCCCGCTGACCGCCCTGGAACTGGCCGCCGCCGCCGACCGCATCGGCTTGCCCGCTGGCGTGTTCAACGTGGTCACCGGGCTGGGCGGCGACGCGGGCAGCCCGCTGACGTTGCATCCCGGCGTCGACAAACTGGCCTTCACCGGCAGCGTGCCAACCGGCGCGAAAATCATGTCGGCAGCGGCCAGCGACATCAAGAACATCAGCCTGGAGCTGGGCGGCAAATCGGCGTTCATCGTGTTTGATGACGCGGATGTCGAGGCGGCGGTGGAATGGATTCTGTTCGGGATTTTCTGGAATCAGGGCCAGGTGTGCAGCGCTACGTCACGCTTGCTGGTGCAGGAAAGCATCGCGCCGCGCCTCATCGAAAGACTGGTTGAAGAGACGCGCAAGATCACCATCGGCCCCGGCATGCAGCCGGGCGTATTGCTCGGCCCGCTGGTGAGCAAGAGCCAATACGAAAAAGTGCTGGGTTTCATCGATCAGGGCCAGGCCAGCGGCGCGAAGCTGCTGACCGGCGGCAAACGTCCGGCGCATCTGACCCAAGGCTATTTCATGGAGCCAGCGATCTTTGACGAGCCTGCGGAAAACAGCATCGTCTGGCGCGAAGAAATCTTTGGCCCGGTGCTGTGCATCAAACGCTTCAAGGATGAGCAGCAAGCGCTGCAAATGGCCAACGCCAGCCGCTTCGGCCTCGCCGCCGCCGTCATGAGCGCCGACCCGCAACGCGCCACCCGCGTCGCCAACCAGCTGCGCGCCGGGATCATCTGGGTCAACTGCTCACAACCGACCTTCGTCGAAGCGCCTTGGGGCGGCATGAAACACAGCGGCATCGGCCGCGAGCTGGGCCAATGGGGTCTGGATAATTACCTGGAGGTCAAGCAAGTCACCGAGTACATCGGCGAACAGCCTTGGGGCTGGTATTTGAAATGAACCCCGCGCGGTGGATGCAACCCCTGTGGGAGCGAGCTTGCTCGCGAATCAGGCACCTCAGTGAACCAGACTCACCGCGTTTTCGTTCTTCGCGGGCAAGCCTCGCTCCAACAAGCCCTGCGCTAATCCAGCAACTCCAGATGCAGATACTCCGCCACCGCCTCAGCGCTGGGTTTCTTCAGACGTGGCACGCGGCCCAGGCAGGGCGCGGGCAGGCGTTCGGCGAGGGTGGCGAGGTTTTCTTCCAGGCGCGAAGTCTTGGCGTCGACGATATTCGCGACCCAGCCGGCCAGTTGCAGCCCGTCCTGAGCGATGGCCTCGGCGCTCAGCAGCGCGTGATTAATGCAACCCAAACGCACGCCAACCACCAGGATCACCGGCAATTGCAGGGCGACGGCCAGATCAGACAGGTTGGCCTGATCCGCCAACGGCACACGCCAGCCGCCCGCACCCTCGATCAGGCTGAAGTCAGCGTTGCGGGCCAGTAACAGACGCATCGGCTTAAGCAGCCCTTGCACCGTCAGCGCCACGCCCGCCTCCCGCGCCGCCAGATGCGGGGCGATGGCTGGCTCGAAGGCGACGGGGTTTACCTCGTCATACGTCAGGGTTACCGAGCATTGCGCCAGCAAGGCCAACGCGTCGTCGTTGCGCAAGCCATTGGCAGTCACCGCGCAGCCAGAGGCGACCGGCTTGCCTGCCACCGTGCTCAATCCAGCCTGGCGCGCGGCGTACAACAGGCCAGCGGCGACAGTGGTTTTGCCCACGTCGGTGTCGGTTCCCGCGATGAAGTACGCACGGCTCATCTCGGCTTTCCTCTGCTGCATCGTAAATTGCTGTATCCAAAATTCACCGGCTTTTTTCCAGCACGGTGTAGACCACTTGATACGTCGCCGGCAAGCCTTCGGGCTGGCGGAAGCCCTCGTAAGCGTTGATCAGCGCCAGTATCCGCGCCCGTCCGGTCAAACCGCCCGGCCTGCCGGGATTGAGATTATGTGCGCCCAGGGCTTTCAGCTCGTGGGTCAGGCTGCGCACGTCCGGATAATGCAGAACGTGCGGCTGCACCTCCAGTGAGCGTAGGCGCAACCCGCTCAACGCGCACAGTTGCTGATAATCCTGCAATTGCCGGAAGCGATTGACGTGGACCAGCCCGTCGACGGTTTGCCAGCTGTCACGCAACTCATACAGCGTGCCGACACACAGGCTGGCGAAGGCGAACACGCCGCCAGGCTGCAAGACACGTCTGGCTTCGCTGAGCACTGCGGCAAAATCCGCGCACCATTGCACCGCCAGACTGGAGAAAATCAGCTCGCAGCTGGCATCGCGCAACGGCAAGCGCTCGGCGTCGCCCGCGACAAAATGTTCGGCGCCACCCAAAGGCTGCGCATGACGCAACATGCCTTCGGCGATATCCAGCGCCACGCCGTGCCCCTGGGGAAATTTTTCGCCCAGCACGCGGCTGAAATAACCGGTGCCGCAGCCCAGGTCCAGCCAGCGTTGCGGCTGCAAATCCTGCGGCAAACGCGACAGCAGCTCGCCGCCGACGTCACGCTGCAACTGGGCGACGCTGTCGTAACTGCCCGCCGCGCGGGAAAACGATGCGGCTACCTGGCGTTTGTCAGGCAAACCGCCCGGCAACCTCGGATGGGATAAATCAGTCATCACCGGACTCATGTAAAAACGCCTGGATCGCTGCCGCGACACCGTGAGGATTTTCCAGGAGGAAGGCGTGGCTGGCCTGCTCGATGACGCCGACTTCGATGTCAGGCAACAGCGCCAGCAAATCGCCCGCTGCTTCAGCGGGCACGAATGCATCAAGCCCGGCAAACAAATGCAGCTGCGGACCGCGAAAGGTTTGCAGGGCGCTGCGGGTATCCAGTTGCTCCAGCAATTGCAGCCCGTGGACCAGCGCCGCCGTCGAACCATGCGGCGCGCCCGCCTTGAGCAGGCGCGAAATGCCGCGCGGATCTTCAGCGCCCTGGGCGCACAACAAGCTGAAACGCTTGAGCGTGCCATCAGGATCGTCGATGCAACCGGCCAGGAACGCGTCGAAATCCCCGGCCGCCATAGCGTTGGGCCAGGCGCCACGTGTCACGAAACAGGTATTGCTCGCCAACGTCACCAGCCCGCAGCAACGCTCACCGCGCCGCGCCGCCAGTTCGGCAGCCAACATGCCGCCCAACGACCAGCCGCCGAGCCAGGCGTTGTCCGGCAGATTGGCGTCCAGTTCGTCGAGCCATTCCCGTGGGTCGCTGCTTTCCAGCTCCGGCAATGGCTCGATTTCCACGCGCAAATGCTCGTCCAGCCCACGTAATGCAGCGGCCAATGGCTCCAACGGCGAAATGCCCAAACCCCAACCGGGCAGCAGGATCAACTGATCACGCATGATGTGGCTCCACCGAATCGCGCTTATCCAGCAGCGGGTAACACTGCGCCAATGCATTCAACAATAGCTGCACTTGGGCTTGCGTGTGCGCGGCGGAAAACGTGACCCGCAAACGCGCGCTGCCAGCGGGCACGGTGGGCGGCCGAATCGCTGTCACCAGTACGCCGCAGTCACGCAACATCTGCGACAGGCGCATGGCGCGTCCGGCGTCGCCAATCAGGATCGGCTGGATCGGCGTGAAGCTGTCCAGCAAGGTCAGACCGATCTGTTCGGCACCGTGCCGGAATTGGGCGATCAAGCGCGTCAGATGCTCGCGACGCCAATGCTCGGTGCGCAGCAGTTCAAGGCTTTTCAGCGTTGCGCAGGCCAATCCCGGTGGCTGGCTGGTGGTGTAAATATATGGCCGGGCGAACTGAATCAGGGTTTCGATCAGCTCTTCGCTGCCGGCAACAAACGCCCCGGCAGTGCCGAACGCCTTGCCCAGCGTGCCGATCAATACCGGCACGTCGTCGATGCCCAAACCGAAATGCTCGACGATACCGCCGCCATTGGCGCCTAGCGGGCCGAAGCCGTGCGCGTCGTCGACCATCAGCCAGGCGCCTTTGGCTTTCGCCGCTTGCGCCAGCGCGGGTAAGTCGGCCAGATCGCCGTCCATGCTGAACACGCCATCGGTGACCACCAGCGTATCGCCACTGGCTTTCTCCAGACGCGAGGCCAGACTTTCGGCGTCGTTATGCAGATAACGGGAGAACCGCGCGCCACTGAGCAAACCGGCGTCAAGCAGCGAAGCATGATTGAGCCGGTCTTCCAGCACCGTATCGCCCTGCCCGACCAGCGCCGTCACGGCACCGAGGTTGGCCATGTAGCCATTGGAAAACAGCAGCGCCCGCGGGCGGCCGGTCATTTCCGCCAACGCCAGCTCAAGGTCGTGATGCGGGCCGCTGTGGCCGATCACCAGATGCGAAGAACCGCCGCCGACGCCCCATTTTTCTGCACCGGCCTGCCAGGCGGCGATGACTTCGGGATGATTGGCCAGGCCGAGATAATCGTTATTGCAGAACGCCAGCAGCGGCTGACCATCCACCACCACCTCCGGCCCTTGCGGGCTTTGCAGCAGCGGGCGCTGGCGATAGAGATTGTCAGCGCGGCGGGCGGCGAGACGAGCGAGAAGATCGAAGGACATGCTGGCCTCGGGGGCGGTGGATGGAGCCAGAAACTATTGGCGGTCGCACATTTCTGTGGGAGCAAGCTTGCTTGCGAAGACAATTTTCCAGCGCGCGAAGAGGCGTGGGATGTCCAACCTCTTCGCGAGCAAGCTCGCTCCCACAATCGCCCGCTTCAGCGAATCAAACCGCAGCGTTATAAAACTGCGCGCTGCTCTTCTGTTCGACCAGCGCCTGTTCAATGGCGGCCTGATGCACTTCGTCAGCGTGTTCTTCGCGGGCTTCAGGCTGGATGCCCAGGCGCGAGAACAACAGCATGTCCTTGTCGGCTTGCGGGTTGGCGGTGGTGAGCAGCTTGTCGCCGTAGAAAATCGAGTTGGCCCCGGCGAAGAACGCCAGCGCCTGCATCTGCTCGTTCATGGCTTCGCGACCCGCCGACAGCCGCACGTGGGATTGCGGCATCAGGATGCGGGCCACGGCAAGCATGCGGATGAAGTCGAACGGGTCGATGTCTTCGGCGTTTTCCAGCGGCGTACCGGCGACCTTGACCAGCATGTTGATCGGCACCGATTCCGGGTGCTCTGGCAGGTTGGCCAGCTGGATCAACAGATTGGCGCGGTCGTCGAGGGATTCGCCCATGCCGAGAATGCCGCCGGAGCAAATCTTCATGCCCGAATCACGCACGTAGGCCAGGGTTTGCAGGCGCTCGCTGTAAGTGCGAGTAGTGATGATGCTGGTGTAGAAATCCGGCGACGTGTCGAGGTTGTGGTTGTAGTAATCCAGACCGGCCGAAGCCAGCGCTTCAGTCTGATCCTGATCCAGACGACCCAGGGTCATGCAGGTTTCCAGACCCAGGGCTTTCACGCCTTTGACCATCTCCAGCACGTAAGGCATGTCTTTGGCCGAAGGATGCTTCCAGGCCGCGCCCATGCAGAAGCGCGTCGAGCCGATGGCCTTGGCGCGCGCGGCTTCTTCGAGAACCTTCTGCACTTCGAGCAGCTTTTCTTTCTCAAGACCGGTGTTGTAGTGCCCGGACTGCGGGCAGTACTTGCAGTCTTCCGGGCAGGCGCCAGTCTTGATCGACAGCAGGGTCGAGACTTGCACGCGGTTGGCGTCAAAGTGAGCGCGATGCACGGTTTGCGCCTGAAACAGCAGGTCATTGAAAGGCTGTACGAATAACGCCCGAACCTCGGCTAAATTCCAGTCATGACGCAAAGTGGCGGTGGTGCTGGCGCTCATCGGGCGGCTCCTCGGGGTTTTCTTTTAGCAGGCGACCGGCAGCTCAGCATTATGCAAACGCTTAAAGTCCACAGGCGCGACACGGATGTTCGGCATATTTAAGGAAGAGCCATGCGCTGTCAACCACAAAGCCAATACTCGGTTTACATCTGGTTAAAAAACAAACAATCCTGTCTGTTGTGCGATGAAACTACTGACGCACTTTTTGCCATCTGCGTGCCTTGCGAAGCCGAGCTGCCGTGGCTCGGCGACCAATGTCGGCATTGCGCCCTGCCCCTGGCGATGGCCGATCTGAGCTGCGCGCAGTGCTTCAACCATCCGCCCGCTTTCGAGGAAGTGCTGGCGCCATGGCTTTATGACTTCCCCGTGGACAGCCTGGTAACGCGCTTCAAACATCAGGGCAACTGGCCCATGGGCCGCCTGCTGAGCGAACTGCTCGGACAATTCCTGCAACACCGCTTTGATGAAGGCCGACCAAAACCCGACCTGCTGCTGCCGGTGCCGCTCGCGACCAAACGAATGCGCCAGCGCGGCTACAACCAGGCCGCAATGCTCGCCGATTGGCTCGGCCAACAACTGCAGCTACCGGTACACGACCGCTTGCTGATCCGCACCCGGGAAACTCCGGCGCAACAAGGCCTGGACGCGAAGGCCCGCAAGCGCAATCTGCGTGGCGCTTTTGCCTTGGTCAATGCGGGGCAAATTGAAGGACGGCATGTGGCGCTGATCGATGACGTGCTGACCACCGGCTCCACCGCCGATGCCATCGCGCGATTGTTGACCAAGGCCGGAGCCCGGCGGGTGGATGTTTATTGTCTGGCGCGAACGCCGAAGCCGGGGGAGTGATGGATTTGCCTTACACTCACCGCCATCACCCGACAAAAGCGGCTCTCATATGCCCCTGCCTTCCCTGCTCACCCAACACATGGTCCATCGCCCGCAGCGCATCGCGTTGTTGCAGCACATTGCCGAGCAAGGCTCGATTACCCGTGCGGCGAAGAGCGCGGGTTTGAGTTACAAGGCGGCGTGGGATGCCATCGATGAGCTGAACAATCTGGCGCAGAAGCCATTGGTCGAGCGCAGCGTCGGTGGGCGTGGCGGCGGAGGGGCAAAACTTTCGGCTGAAGGCGAGCGTGTCTTGCGCCTTTATCATCGCCTGCAAGCCTTGCAAGCCCAGGTGCTGGAAGCCACCGAAGAAAGTACTGACCTGGAACTGCTCAGTCGTCTCTCGTTACGCACCAGCGCGCGCAATCAACTGCTCGGCCGGATCGAAGAAATTACCGCCCACGGTCATAACGATCTGGTGCGCCTGCGTCTGGCTGGCGATCTGTTCATCAATGCGCAGATCACCCACGACAGCACGCTGCGCCTGGACCTGGCGATTGGCACTGATGTCGTCGCGCTGATTAAAGCCGGATGGCTGGATTTGCTCGGCCCCGACCAGCCAGCAACAACTGGACACAATTCCCTTCACGGAACAATCGAAGCGATTCTCGCCGCCAAGGACGGCCCCAGCGAAGTGCGCATCGCCCTGCCCAGCGGCCAGACATTGTGCTCATTGGCAGAGCCGGCGCAGCTTGCCGCGCTGGCGTTGGCTGTCGGTGCCAAGGTACAGGCGCAATTTGCCCCTTCACTGGTTCTGTTGGGCACTCCGCTCTAGCCGCAGAGCGTCAACTTCGCGACATATTTCCGTCATATACCCTGACTAAGGTAGCTGCCACATCTGCTGGGAGCCGTGATGATGAAATTATTAGAAGAAAACCAAACCACCGATCTGGAAAACATGGTCGGCCTCACTCGTCGAGGCTTCATCAGCGCGGGCGCCTTGTGTGGCGCCGCGATGTTCCTCGGCGGCAACCTGCTCAGCCGCAGCACCATCGCCGCCAGTGTCAGCGCTGCCTCCAGCACCTTGCTGGGCTTCGACAGCATCCCCGCCGCGACCGCCGACAGCATCAGCTTGCCACCGGGCTATAAATCATCGGTTCTGATCAGCTGGGGCCAACCGCTGCACAGCGGCGGTCCGGCGTTCGATGCCAGCGGCAAAGGCAGCGCCGAGGCGCAGGAAGTGCAGTTCGGCGACAACAACGATGGCATGAGCCTGTTCCCGATCCCGGGCAAGCCAGACCGCGCGCTGATGGCGATCAACAACGAATACACCAATTACCGCTACCTGTTCGATCACGGCAAAGACCCGCAATCCGCCGAGGAAGTGCGCAAGGCGTTGGCCAGCGAAGGCGTGTCGGTCATTGAAGTCCAGCACAAGGACGGCAAATGGCAGTTCGTGCAGGACTCCAAATACAACCGCCGCATCCACGGCAACACGCCGATCAACCTGAGCGGCCCGGCTGCCGGGCACGACTGGCTGAAAACCAGTGCCGACAAGACCGGCAAAAAAGTGCTCGGGACGTTCCAGAATTGCGCCAATGGCAAGACGCCATGGGGCACTTATCTGACCTGCGAAGAAAACTTCACTGATTGTTTCGGCAGCAGCGACGCCGAGCAGAAATTCGATGCGGGCATCAAGCGTTACGGCGCGGTCGTCGCCAGTAAAGAAATCAACTGGCACCACCACGACCCGCGTTTTGACCTGGCGAAAAATCCCAACGAGCTGAACCGCCATGGTTGGGTCGTGGAAATCGATCCGTTCGATCCGAAATCCACGCCGGTCAAACGCACCGCGCTGGGCCGCTTCAAGCACGAAAACGCTGCCCTGGCCGAAACCAAAGGCGGCCGCGCGGTGGTGTACATGGGCGACGACGAGCGCGGCGAGTTCATCTACAAATTCATCAGCCGCGACAAGATCAATCACAAAGACCCGAAAGCCAACCGCGACCTGCTCGATCACGGCACGCTGTATGTCGCCCGTTTCGATAACGGCGACGGCAATCCGGACCGGCCGAAAGGCAAAGGCGAGTGGATCGAACTGACCCACGGCAAGAACGGCCTGGACGCTGCCGCAGGTTTTGCCAATCAGGCTGAAGTGCTGATTCATGCACGTCTGGCCGCCAGCGTCGTGAATGCCACGCGCATGGACCGCCCGGAATGGATCGTGGTCAGCCCCAAGGACGGTCAGGTTTATTGCACGCTGACCAACAACGCCAAACGCGGCGACGATGGCCAACCGGTCGGCGGCCCGAACCCGCGCGCGAAAAACCAGTACGGGCAGATTCTGCGCTGGGCGGAAAGCGAGGGGAATGCCTCGGCCATGGAGTTCGACTGGGATCTGTTCGTGGTCGCGGGCAATCCGACCGTCCACAGCGGCAAACCCCAAGGCGGCTCCGGCAATATCAATGCGCAAAACATGTTCAACAGCCCGGACGGCCTGAGTTTCGACCAGGCCGGTCGCCTGTGGATCCAGACCGACGGCGATTCCACCAACAAAGGTGATTTTGCTGGCATGGGTAACAACCAGATGCTCTGCGCCGACCCCGACAGCGGCGAGATCCGCCGCTTCATGGTCGGCCCGATTGGTTGCGAAGTCACCGGCATAAGCTTCGCGCCCGACTACAAAACCCTGTTCATCGGCATCCAGCACCCCGGCGAAAACGGCGGCTCAACCTTCCCCGAACACCTGCCAGACGGCAAACCGCGCTCATCGGTGATGGTGATTACCCGGGAAGATGGCGGCGTGATCGGCGCTTAAATAGTTGCAACTGTTGGAGCAGGCGGGCGGCGTTCCGCCTTGCCCGCGAACGTCGCGACGCGGAGAGTCAGACACACCGCGTAGCATCATTCGCGGGCAAGCCTCGCTCCAACGGGTTATCGCCGCTCAATCAAGCCCAATCCCGTCATAGAACGGGTACGGCCTACACCGCACTCAAAGCCACAAATCCTCTCGAATATCCTTTTCCCACCTGACTCTCGGAAATGTCCTATTTCCCCTTAACTTCTTTGTGTTGAGTCTTTGGCTTTCTGCGCGATAAGCATTTAGCTGGGGATCCCGATGAACACATGTTTCAAAGACCATGAGTACGACAGAGCAAAGCTGAACACCCACTCTATTCCCCTCTCAGAATGCGAGACTCGTATCGTCGAAAGGAACGGCGAAATGGTCAGAAGGACGATAGTGCCAATACTGACCGGCGAGGACCTTTGGCGCGCATATCAGAGTGAAGCCGAAGAAATCGTGGCACCAGGCGGGAAACTGATTGCGGACCCAAAAGAACGTAACCGCGCCATCAATGCGGCCTACGCAAGGCTCTGGCTTTACGACAACCGCTTCCAATGGGCGGGGCTCGCCGCTTTCGCCTCCAAACAAGTGGGTTGTGGCCTGCTGCATGCGTCCAACGCCATC
>NZ_JAFCXH010000045.1:0-31473 GCF_049898225.1 Pseudomonas sp. DSP3-2-3
CTCGACTCTGCTTTACGTAAGCCCGATGCAATACGAGAAGAACTGGCAAATGCAACAACCTTAGATACTCAACCCCGACGCCGGGTTAAGGGATACGTTTCTCGGGGGCAAGGTCAGAAATCTCCTTGCTCGTACCTCCCTCCTTTAAACCCTCTTCCACGATCGAAAGCCCAAAGAATCATCTTCGGGGGTTACACTTCGGGCCATGAATTTAAAGGCAAAGGAAGCAACCATGTCCGTTACGACCTCTCTTAGCGCCGGCTTTATGGTGGTTCACGGCAACCGCCTGGATGACCTGCGCAGCCTGGTTGTTTCCTGGATGCGGCGCTATCCGCTTGCACCTTTGGAAAACGAAATAGCCCTGGTGCAGAGCAACGGTATCGCACAGTGGCTCAAGCTAGCCTTGGCTGAAGACACGGATGATGACGATCTGGGAGGCTGCGGTATTGCCGCCGCCGTGGACGTTCAGCTTCCGGGCAGTTTCATGTGGCAGCTGTACCGCTTGGTGCTGGGCAAGGATGAGATTCCCGCCACCTCATTATTGGATAAAGGCCCGCTCACATGGCGCTTGATGCGGCTCCTGCCAGCATTGATCGATCAACCGCACTTCGAGCCGCTGCGGCGCTTCCTCACGGCCGATACCGATTTGCGCAAGCGTTACCAACTGTCCGAGCGATTGGCGGACCTCTTTGACCAATACCAAGTGTATCGCGCCGATTGGCTGGAAGATTGGGCGGCTGGCCGGCACCAGTTACGCAATGTTCGAGGTGAGGCCAAACCGCTGACCGAGGCCAACTGCTGGCAAGCCGAGTTATGGCGGGCGCTTCTGGGGGATGTCGGTGCCGAAGGTATGGCGCAGAGTCGTGCCGGTGTTCATCAACGCTTCATCGAGCGGATTCTTGATATGAGCGAAGCCCCCGCTGGACTACCTGCGCGGGTGATCGTTTTCGGCATCTCGTCATTGCCTGCGCAAGCGCTCGAAGCCTTGGCTGGCCTGGCTCGATTCAGCCAGGTCTTGCTGTGCGTGCACAATCCCTGCCGTCATCATTGGGCAGACATCGTCGCCGATAAGGACCTGTTACGGCACCAATACAAGCGTCAAGCGCGCAAGCCGGGCATGCCAGTGGTGCTCGATCCGCAAGCCTTGCATCAACATGCGCATCCGCTTCTGGCCGCCTGGGGCAAGCAAGGTCGTGACTACATCAATCTGCTGGATAGCCACGACGATCCTGGCAGCTATCGTTCTTCGTTCAAAGACGAACGCATTGACCTGTTCACCGACGGCGATCCAAGAAATATCCTCAATCAGCTACAGGACGACATCCTCGAACTGCGCCCGCTCGATGAGACCCGCGAGCTGTGGCCAGCGGTTGATCCGCTCACGGACCGCTCGATACGTTTTCATGTCGCCCACAGCGCCCAGCGGGAAGTCGAGATTCTTCATGACCAGTTACTTGCGCGGTTCAGCAAGGACCCAAATCTTCGTCCCCGTGACGTTATCGTCATGGTTCCGGATATCGACAGTTATGCGCCGCACATCCGTGCCGTCTTTGGCCAGCTCGAGCGTAACGACCCGCGCTTCATTCCGTTCACCCTCGCGGACCAGGGACAACGTGGTCGCGAGCCGCTGCTGATCGCTGTCGAGCACTTGCTGAAAATCCCGGACAGCCGCTTTCCGGTCAGTGAGATTCTCGACCTGCTGGACGTTCCTGCACTGCGGGCACGCTTCAAGATTCACGAGCGCGATCTGCCGACCCTGCACCGCTGGATCGAAGGTGCGGGCATTCGCTGGGGGCTCAATGCCGGACAACGTGCGGGCCTGGGCTTGCCGAATGCACTGGAACAGAACAGCTGGCATTTCGGCCTGCGCCGTATGTTGCTCGGTTATGCCGTGGGGGCCGGCGCTGCGTGTGACGGTATCGAACCCTACGATGAAATTGGTGGCCTCGACGCCGCATTGATCGGCCCGCTGGTAGCCTTGATTGATGCGTTGCAAGTGGCCCACAGCGAACTGTCCTTGCCGGCAACGCCACAAGAATGGGGGACGCGCCTGCAAGCGCTGTTGCAGCTGTTCTTTCTCGCTGACAGTGAACATGACGATTACCTGCTGGCTCAACTGGAGCAATTGCGGGAGACCTGGCTGGAGACCTGCGAATCAGTAGGTTTGCAGGATCAGCTGCCCCTCACCGTTGTGCGTGAAGCCTGGCTGGCAGGCCTCGATCAGGGTCGTCTGTCCCAGCGCTTCCTCGCCGGTTCGGTGAACTTCTGCACCTTGATGCCCATGCGCGCGATCCCCTTCAAGCTGGTCTGCCTGTTGGGCATGAACGACGGCGATTATCCTCGCGCGCAGCCACCGTTGGACTTCGATTTGATGGGCAGCGATTACCGCCCCGGTGATCGTTCGCGGCGTGAGGACGATCGCTACCTGCTACTTGAAGCGCTGCTTTCAGCGCGAGATCAGCTTTACATCAGTTGGGTGGGTCGCAGTATTCGTGACAACAGCGAGCGGCCGTCTTCGGTATTGATCGGCCAGTTGCGCGATCATCTGGCCAGCGGCTGGAAGCTGGCCAACGCCGTTGAACCGATGGACAGCAAAAAGCGCGATCCCGGCCAACAGCTGCTGCACAAACTGACCCTGGAACATCCGTTGCAACCTTTCAGCGCGCAGTATTTCCATGAAGGTACCGAGTTCTTCAGCTTTGCCCGGGAGTGGCAAGTGCTGCATGAACCCCGCGCCGAAGCTGCGCCATCCCCTGCGTTGACGGAGCACGAGCAGGACGAACCGCTCACCCTGGCGCAGCTCCAGGATTTCCTGAGAAATCCGGTGAAGCATTTCTTCAGTCAGCGCTTGAAAATCTATTTCGAAGTCGCCGAAGCGCCCCTCGCCGATGAAGAACCTTTCGTGCTCGATGCTCTCGAACGTTACGGCCTGAGCGACAGCCTGCTCAACGCTGCGCTGACGCAACCAGGCGATATCGACAGGGCGTTGCAAGCCCAGGCGGTAAAACTTCAGGGCAGCGGCCTGCTGCCCATGGCCGGTTTCGGCACCAGTTTGCAGGAAGAATTGATCGAGCCGCTGCCGGATTTGTTGCAGCGCTATGAAGATTTGCTGCGCAAGTGGCCGGAGCCGTTGAGCAGTGCCTTGCCAGTGAGCTACAGCCATCAAGGTATTGCGCTGGAAGGTTGGTTGGGCGGTCTGCATCGCAACGCGAAAGGCGAGTACCTGCTCGTCACCGCGATTCCCAATTCCATCGGCGGCAAGAAAACCCGTAAATGGCATCGCTTGATTCGCCCGTGGGTGCTGCATCTGGTGGCGTGCGCCTGTGACTTGCCGCTGAGCACCGCGCTGGTTGCCAGTGACGAAACCCTGCTCCTCGCGCCGCTGGATAAGACCCTCGCCACCGACGCATTGAATGATCTGCTCCGCGCCTGGCAAAGCGGCATGCGGCGGCCACTGCCGATTGCGGTAAAAACTGCGTTCGCCTGGCTCAGCCAAAGTGACAAAATAAAAGCTGAAGCCATGGCTCGCAAAGCCTATGAAGGTGACGGCCAGACCACCAACGGTGAGCGACGCGAAAGCACTGCGCTGGCTCGGCAGTTTGCGGATTTCAATGCGCTGCTCGACAGCGAAGAATTCAGCGGTTGGTGCCAATCGCTTTACAAACCGATATTCGATGCCCCATGGCAATCTCTGTCCAGCGAGGAGGCCAGCGCATGACGGTCAACCCAGAGCAAACCGCATCCCTGGCGCTACGTTTTCCACTGCGCGGCAGCCAACTGATCGAGGCCAGCGCCGGCACTGGCAAGACCTTCACGATCTCCGCGCTGTACGTGCGTCTGGTGCTCGGGCATGGCGGCGAAGATTCGGCTTTCGGCCGTGAGTTATTGCCACCGCAAATTCTGGTGGTGACCTTTACCGACGCCGCTACCAAAGAACTGCGCGACCGCATCCGCATCCGTCTCGCTGAAGCTGCGCGATTCTTTCGTGATGAAATCGCCGCGCCCGATGAGTTGATCGCCGAGTTGCGCGATCAATTCGGCGCCGAGCAATGGCAGGCCTGCGCAAGTCGCCTGGATATCGCGGCGCAATGGATGGACGAAGCGGCAGTTTCGACCATTCACAGCTGGTGTCAGCGCATGCTGCGCGAGCACGCCTTCGACAGCGGCAGCTTGTTCACCCAAACCCTGGAAACCGACCACAGCGACTTGCTGGGCGAGGTGCTGCGCGATTACTGGCGGCGCTTTTGCTACCCCATGAGCGGCGATGCGCTGAAATGGGTTCGCGCGCATTGGGGCGGTCCGGCGGCGTTGTTGCCTCGGGTACGCTCGCTGTTTGGCAGCGAACGCAAGGTCCCGGATCAGGAACCCGCCGAGCTGATCGCAGCGTCGTTGCAGCAACGGCGTGATGCGCTCAAAGCCCTGAAAGCGCCGTGGGTCGAATGGGCCAACGAACTGCATGTGATCTGCATGGACGGCGTGGCCTGCAAAGTGGTCGACGGTCGCAAGATGCAGGAGCGCTACTTCAAGCCCTGGTTTGACAAGCTCAACGCCTGGGCTGCCGACGAAGATCAGGAAGATCTGGATCTGGGCACCGGCTTCACCCGTCTGACTCCGGATGGAATTGCCGAAGCCTGGAAAAGCAATCCGCCTGCGCACCCGGCATTCGAGGCCATGGTCGAACTGAAAGTTGCGCTCGATACGCTGCCCACACCTGACGCAGCGGTACTGGAACATGCCGCCCATTGGGTCGGCGTGCGCTTTGAAGAGGAAAAGCGTCGCCGTGCGGAAATGGGATTCGACGACATGCTGCTGCGCCTCGATGCGGCCTTGCAGAGTTCAGGTGGCGAACGGCTGGCGACGTTGATTCGCGAACAGTTTCCGGTGGCGCTGATCGACGAGTTTCAGGACACCGATCCCGTGCAGTATCGAATTTTCGAAAGCATCTACCGCCTTGAAGAAAACGACCGGGAAACCGGACTGTTCCTGATCGGCGATCCGAAGCAGGCGATCTACGCTTTTCGCGGCGCCGACATTTACACCTATCTGCGCGCGCGCCAGGCGACTACCGGACGCTGGCATACGCTGGACACCAACTACCGCTCCAGCCATGCCATGGTCGAAGCGGTCAATCATGTGTTTTCACGTGCCGAACAACGGCCTGAAGGGCGCGGCGCTTTCCTGTTCCGGCATGGCGACACCAATCCCGTGCCGTTCTTTGCCGCGCGTTCCCAAGGGCGCAAGGAAACGCTGCAAGTCGACGGCGCAGCGTTACCGGCGCTGAATATCTGGCAACTGCCCAGCGACCAGCCGCTGTCCGGCGTGACTTACCGGCAGCAACTGGCAGCCAGCTGCGCCAGTGAAATCGTGGGGCTGCTCAATGGCGGCCAGCAAGGTCGTGCCGGTTTTGCCGCTCCGGGCAACGAACTGCGCGGCTTGAAGCCTGCCGACATCGCGATTCTGGTTCGCGACGGCAAAGAAGCGCAGGCGGTGCGCGCTGAGCTGTCGGCTCGCGGCGTGCGCAGCGTTTACTTGTCCGATAAGGATTCGGTGTTCGCCGCTCAGGAAGCCCACGACCTGCTGAGTTGGCTCAAAGCCTGCGCCGAGCCGGATTCCGAGCGCACCTTGCGCGCCGCCCTGGCCTGCATCACCTTGAATCTGCCGCTGGCCGAGCTGGAACGCCTGAATCAGGACGAACTGGCCTGGGAAGCGCGGGTCATGCAGTTTCGCGGTTATCACTTGATCTGGCGTACTCAGGGCGTGCTGCCGATGCTGCGGCGCTTGCTGCATGATTTCCAATTGCCGCAGACATTGATCGCGCGCAATGACGGCGAACGGGTGCTGACCAACCTGCTGCACTTGTCCGAATTACTGCAACAGGCCGCTGCCGAACTGGACGGCGAGCAGGCGCTGATTCGTCATCTGGGTGAGCATCTGGCACTGTCCGGTCAGGCGGGTGAAGAGCAGATCCTGCGTCTGGAAAGCGATGAGCAACTGGTCAAGGTCGTGACCATTCACAAGTCCAAAGGCTTGCAGTATCCGTTGGTATTTCTGCCATTCATTTGCTCTTCCAAACCTGTGGACGGCAGCCGCTTGCCGTTGCACTTCCATGACGAACAGGGCAAGGCGCACATCAGTCTGCAACCAACGGCGGCGTTGATCGAGCAGTCCGATAACGAGCGTCTCGCCGAAGATCTGCGCTTGCTTTACGTCGCCCTGACTCGCGCCGAATCGGCATGCTGGCTCGGCGTCGCGGATTTGAAACGCGGCAACGCCAATAGCTCGACGCTGCACCGCTCGGCCTTGGGCTATCTGTTGGGCGGCGGTCTGCCGCTCGCCGAGTCCGCTGGCTTGAGCATATGGCTGCGCGAGCTGGGTGAAGGCTGTGTTGGACTGAGCATTGAGAACCTGCCTGCGCCAACCGCCGAAACGTTCAGCCCGCCGCGTAACCAGGCGACTTTGCTCAAGCCGCGTATGCCCAAACGCCGTGCTGCCGAAAACTGGTGGATTGCGTCCTACAGCGCCTTGCGAATTGGCGACACGATTACCACCAGCGGTGATGAATCACCTGACAGCCCGCAAGCGCAAAAACTCTTCGATGATGAACGCCTCGATCCCGACGCGCCTCGGGAAGTATTGGTCAGCGGCGGCGATATCCATCGCTTTCCGCGCGGTCCGAACCCCGGCACCTTCCTGCACGGTTTGCTGGAATGGGCGGGCAACGAAGGTTTCGCCGCAGTAGCGAACAATCCGCAACTGCTGGAAGACGCTATCGCCCGGCGCTGCAATCGACGCGGCTGGGAAGGCTGGATCGGTACGCTGACCGGCTGGCTGCAACATCTGCTGAACATGCCGCTGCCACTGGCCGGCGACAGCCCGCCGATTTCCCTGGGTGCGATGGATCAAACCAACCAGTACCGCATCGAGATGGAATTCTGGTTCGCCTGCCACAGGGTCGATGTCGCGCAGATGGACAGTCTGGTGCGGCGCTACACCCACGGCAACGCGCCACGGGCGGCAGCGGAAACGGTCTCGCTGAATGGCATGTTCAAGGGGTTCATCGACTTGACCTTCGAACATGACGGCCGCTTTTACGTCGCGGATTACAAGTCCAATTGGCTCGGCCTCAATGACGAGGCGTATACCCAGGACGCGATGGTTGCCTCGATTCTGGACAACCGTTACGACCTGCAATACGTCCTGTATTTGCTTGCATTGCATCGCCAACTCAAGGCGCGTCTGGCCGATTACGACTACGACCGGCACATGGGCGGCGCGTTGTATCTGTTCCTGCGCGGCAACCATTCTGCCAGCCAGGGCGCGTACTTCACCCGACCGCCACGGGAGCTGATTGAAAGTCTGGACCTGTTGTTCCAGGGCAAATCATTAACCCCGGAATTCGCCCTGACTGGAGACTTCGCATGAGACGTTCATTCGCCGAATTGTTGCCGACGCCACTGGACGCGCAAAGTCTCGCCGACCTTGCGCCGTTGACCAAAGTCAGCGACTTGCTGCTGTTACTGGAGCGTTGGGCCGAGCGCGGCTGGCTGCGGGCGCTGGACAAAGCCTTCGTGGCGTTTCTCAGTGAACTTGATCCTGCGGCAGATTCGCGAGTGTTGTTGGCCGCAGCGTTGACCAGTCATCAGTTGGGCCACGGGCATGTTTGCCTGGACTTGTTTGAAACCCTGAAGGAGCCGGACTTCGCGCTGTCGCTGCCTCCCGAAGGTGATGCGCAAGGCGGGCCGATGCTGCTGCCGTCGCAGCTGTTGGTCGCTTTGGACGGCGAAGCCTGGTGTCAGGCGTTGCTCGGCAGCGCATTGGTCGCGCGCGGCGATGACCAAAGTGAAAGTGCCGCGCGCAGGCCGTTGGTGCTGTCCGATCGGCGTCTGTACCTGCGGCGCTACTGGACTTATGAACGACGCATCGACTCGGCGTTGCGTCTGCGACTGGCCCAACAGGAAGCCGCGCCTGCGGATCTGGCGCAGCGTCTCGACGGCTTGTTCGGGCCGGCCAATCCCGCCCCGGATGCGTTGATCGACTGGCAGAAGTTGGCCTGTGCTCTGGCAACTCGTGGCGCGTTCAGCATCATCACTGGCGGTCCCGGCACCGGCAAAACCACCACCGTGGTGCGTCTTTTGGCGTTGCTGCAAGCGCCAGCCGTGCAAGCGGGTCAGCCGCTGCGCATACGCCTCGCAGCCCCGACCGGCAAGGCGGCGGCGCGCTTGACCGAATCCATCAGCCAGCAAGTGCAATCCCTGGATGTCAGCGAAGACGTGCGGCAGAAAATCCCCAGTGAGGTGACCACCGTGCACCGGCTGTTGGGCAGTCGTCCGGGCACACGTCACTTCCGCCATCACGCGGGCAATCCATTGCCACTGGACGTGTTGGTGGTCGACGAAGCCTCGATGATCGATCTGGAAATGATGGCGAATCTACTCGATGCCTTGCCGCCTCATGCGCGCATGGTTTTGCTCGGCGACAAGGACCAGCTGGCCTCGGTGGAAGCCGGAGCGGTGCTGGGAGATTTGTGTCGCGATGCCGAAGCGGGTTTCTACAGTCCGCAAACCCAGGCGTGGCTGGAAGCAATCAGTGGCGAAAACCTCAACGCAAGCGTCCTGCAACAAGGTGATGCGCTGCAGCATCCGTTGGCCCAGCAAGTGGTGATGTTGCGTCATTCGCGGCGCTTCGGGCAGGGCAGCGGCATTGGTCAGCTGTCGCGTCTGGTCAATCGGCAACAGGTCGAAGCGGCGCGAGCCTTGCTGGCCGCCCGCAGTCACGGGGATTTGTTCGCCCTTGCCCTCAAGGGTGAGCAGGATCATTCCCTTGAGCGGTTGTTGCTTGACGGACATGGCCAGGGTCACGAAGGCCCACAAGGTTATCGGCATTATCTGGGGGTGATGACCGAGCAGCGTCCGCCGCTGGACGCCGCGCTGGAAGATGAATGCTGGAGCCGCTGGGCGCGCGCGGTGCTCGAAGCGTTCGATGCGTTCCAGTTGCTGTGTGCGGTGCGCAAAGGTCCGTGGGGAGTCGAGGGTTTGAATCGGCGCATCACCAGTGCGCTGTTCAGCGCCGGGCTGATTGAAGGTGACCAGCATTGGTATGAAGGCCGCCCGGTGTTGATGACCCGCAATGATTACGGCCTGGGCCTGATGAATGGCGACATCGGCATCGCCTTGCGCCTGCCGGAGCGCGATGGCGTCGAGGCGAGCAAGCAGGTATTGCGCGTGGCTTTTCCGCGTAATGACGGCAGCGGCGGGGTGCGGTTCGTCTTGCCGAGTCGGCTCAACGATGTGGAAACCGTGTACGCCATGACGGTCCACAAATCCCAGGGCTCGGAGTTCGCCCACACCGCGCTGATCCTGCCGGAAGCGCTGAACCCGGTGCTGACCAAGGAGCTGGTCTACACCGGCATCACTCGCGCCAAGCACTGGTTCAGCCTGATCGAACCGCGTCAGGGCGTGTTTGAAGAGGCGTTGCGGCGCAAGGTGAAGCGGTTGAGCGGGTTGATGTTGGGGGTTTGAAATCACTCCGTGGGAGCGAGCTTGCTCGCGAAGAGGCAAGTACATTCGACACATTCCTGTGCCTGAAAGAACGCCTTCGCGAGCAAGCTCGCTCCCACTGATCTTATCGACTTATTTATCTATACCCATAAACTGCACAACCCGCTCTCCGGCGTGACCGGCGCGAATGGCTTGTGGGGCGGCGTCGGCCTGGATTACGCCGTTTTCCATGAAGATCACCCGGTCGGAAATCGACATGGCAAAGTCCATTTCGTGGGTCACGATCAGCATGGTCATGCCTTCTTTGGCCAGGTCGCTGATCACCTTCAATACGTCGCCCACCAGCTCCGGGTCCAGCGCCGAGGTCGGTTCGTCGAACAGCATGATTTTCGGGTCCATCGCCAAGGCACGGGCGATGGCGACACGCTGCTGCTGGCCGCCGGACAACTGATGCGGATACTTGTGCGCGTGGGCCAGCAGGCCGACTTTATCCAGCAACGCGTAGGCGCGCTGTTCGCTTACGGTTTTGTCGCGGCCGTGATAACGCGGCGCCAGGGTGACGTTGTCGAGAATGGTCCGATGCGGGAACAGGTTGAAGTTCTGGAACACCATGCCGATGCGCTGCACACCCCGGCGGATTTGTGGATTATTCGGCTTGTCGCCGGCCTGGATGAAGCTTTCCCCGAACAGGATGATCTCGCCCTTATCGATGCTTTCCAGGCCATTTACGGTGCGAATCAACGAGGTCTTGCCTGAGCCGGACGGGCCGATAATCGAAATCACCTGGCCGCAATTCACTTCCAGATCAATGCCCTTGAGCACTTCATGATGGCCGTAGCTTTTATGAATGCCGCGCAGCTGCAAGGCGGGCGCGGCGCCATTGTCGGTGGCAACGGCAGTCTGCAAAGCCTGCGAGGCAACACGCGTTCGCAGTTGCCCAAGGCTGGCATCGTCCAGGGTTTGTGGCTTGCGGTTGTTCAGTTCCAGATGCCGTTCCAGCCAGCTGAACAGCCAGCCGAACACGGTCACGATCAGCACGTAATACACTGCCACCGCCGACAGGGTTTCCATGACCAGAAAATTTTGCGCGTACAGGCGCTGGCCAACCGTCAGCAGCTCGGTCAGGGAAATCACCGAGACCAGCGACGTCAGCTTGACCACCGTGATGTATTCGTTGATCAGCGTCGGCAGAGAAATCCGGAAAGCCTGCGGTATCACGATCAAACGCTGCAAGCCGATGAAGCCCACCCCCAACGCACGCCCGGCTTCCTTCTGGCCCTTGGCCACGGAGATCAGGCCGCCACGATGGATTTCCGCCATGTACGCCGCTTCTGTCACGACCAAGGCGAGCAGGCCGGAGTAGAACGGGTTGGACAGCACTTCCCGGGTAAACGGAAACATCTGCGGCAGGTTGTAGACGAACACCACCAACACCAGCAGCGGGACGCTGCGGAAGAACCAGATATAAATCGATGCCGGAATGCTCAGCAGACGTGATGTCGACAGCTTGGCCGACGCCAGCAGGAAGCCGAGCAGCATGCCGATGAACCAGCCCAGGGCGCTGAGCTGGATCACGGTGATGCACGACTCCCAGAAGTCCGAGACCGAAAACAGAGAAAAAAAGTAGGACCATTCGAATTGCATGTACACCTCAAGCGTTCAGGCTTGCGCCAGTCCGCGGACCCTCATTTTTACACACCGTTGGAGCGAGCGGGCGGCGTTCCGACTTGCCCGCGAAGAGGCCATCAGATCCAAAACAATTCGTATCTGACAAATCGCCTTCGCGGGTAAGCCTCGCTCCAACGGATCATCTATTTGCTGCGCTAATCAGTTACCCGGCTCTTCCAGGTTGTACTTCTTCAGCAGGGCCGCGTATTCACCGGATTTCTTGGTTTCGTCGAAGGCTTTGAGCAGCGCCTGATACAGCTCGTCGTTACCTTTCTTGACGTAGATGCCCAGGGTTTGCTGATAGATCGAATGCTCGGTGCTGACCACCACGCGGCCTTTGGTGCGTTCGGCGATCATGCCGGCTGCGCCGTCGATTTCCACCTGCGCCTGAACGTTGCCCGACAGCAGTGCCTGAGTCACTTCCGGCGCGGACGGGAATTCACTCACCGCGATCGCGCCTTTCTTGTTAGGCACGCAGTAATCAGTCGACAGCTTGTTGAATTGCGCTACCCAGGTGGTGCCTTTTTCCAGGCCGACTTTCAGGCCGCAGAGATCTTCCGGCACCTTGGGTTTGAGCGGGCTGTCCTTGAGCACCATGATCGCCGCGCCGGTCTTGGCGTACGCGATGGTTTGCGCCTGGGTCTGACGCTCCGGCGTGATGTACATGCCGGAAATGATCGCGTCGTAGTGTCCGGCATTGAGGCTCAGGATCAGGCTGGAGAACTTGGTGTCGACGAATTCAGGCTTCAGCTCCATGTGCTTGGCGAACAGGCGCGCCAGTTCCGGGTCGGAGCCGACAACGTTTTTCTTCTCGTCATAGGACTCGAACGGCGGATAAGTGATTTCCATACCAACTTTGAATACGCCCGGCGTCACGGTGGTCGCGGCGTGTGCGAGGCCCGCGCCGAGCACGGCGGCGGCAAGCACGGTCAAGCGGACAGCAAGGTTGTTTTTATTGCGCATCGTCGGTGACTCCGAGGTCAGAAGGTAGGGCACGGTTGGTTTGAATCAGATACTTCAGTCATGCAATGCGCGTCTTGAAAACCATCAGGACGGTTCCGTCGTCTGGTTCTTCAAGTGGCCGAAACTCGAAGGTTTGCGGGCTTTTTCATACAGCTTGAGTTCGCCGTTCTCCACTTTCTTGCGCAGGTACGAGTAGGTTTGCAGGGCCTGGCCGAACATGTGTTCGCCAATGGTGATCTCTTCGTAATCCTTGCCATCCTGAATGAATTGCGGCAACGGCTTGATTTGGGTATGGAAATCGCAGGCGTAGAACAGCGGGAACGAGTAGCGCTCTTCGCTGACAGTCCTGACCCGGTGGGCCGTTGCAACGAACGTACCAGCGGTCATCACTTCGAGCATGTCGCCAATGTTGACCACGAACGCGTCTTCAACGGGCGGCGCGTCGATCCATTGGCCTTGATCGTTCATCACTTCCAGGCCCGGTTTGTCAGCGAGCAAGATCGTGAAGCACTCGTAATCGGTGTGCGCACCAATACCGGGCGCGTCCTGCGCGGCGCCGTCGAACGGGTAGTGGATCAGGCGCAGCTTGGAAGGCGGACGCGTGACCAGCGCCTCGAAATAACCTTCCTCAAGTCCAAGCGCCAAAGCGAAGCCGTCGAACAGCCGACGACCCAGGGCAAATACCGCGGCGTAGTAGGCCTGAACAGCCGGCTTGAAGCCCGGCAAGTCCGGCCATTCATTGGCGCCGATCAGCGGGGTCTTGGCGATCACCAGCGGGTCTTCATCGCCGACTTCAAAGCCGATATCGAAAGCTTCCTTGTGATCCGGCTTGCCCTTGGCGTACACCTCTTCGCCTTCCGGGACGAAGCCTTTGTGGCTGCGCGACGTGCCGATGTAATGCTGCATCTTGTAGTCGAGCGACTGGGCGAACAGATCCTTGGCCGCCTGCCGCAAATCGTCGATCAGCTGTTTGTCGATGCCATGATTCTTGATGTAGAGAAAACCCACTTCCCGCGCCGCCGCGCCGAGTTCGTCGGCCACGGCCTGACGCTGGGCAAGGTCGGCGCTGAACAGCCCGGCGATATCCACCACCGGGATGCTGCTGAAATTGGCGGTTTGAGTGCCGTTTTTATTGTGTTCAGGCATGACGACAACGCTCCTTTAACGACGGGTCGATTGAGTGAAGTGCTGGAAATGTTCGCGCTCGGTCTGACCCATCCACACGTTCAGCGACCACAGATCGGCCACCGGAACATTGGTAAAGGGCAAGTGATGCAGATAACCGTCGGCGCCGAATTCCGGGGTCAACGTGCTGACCTGATAACCCCGCGCCTGTTGCGAGCGCCAGATGGCTTCCCAGTGTTGTTGATGGAAGGTTAGCTCTTTGGCGTATTCCGGCGCGGCGGGATGCGGCACCTGCGGGCCTTGGTCATAGCCGACTCGCGCCTGAATGTGATGCACGCGTTCGACGAAGGCGCCGAGGTCATCTTCCGGGTCGTTGAGCAGGCGTTCGCAGGTGACGATCCAGTGGCTGATGTCGCTGGTGAACAGCAAGTCGGGCAGCTGGCGAATCAGTTCGAGGGTAATCCAGGGATTGAACAGTGAGCGGGAGCGATGGGTTTCAAAGGAAACCACGTGGCCGTGCTTGCGCGCCAGATCCAACGCCTGGCCGAAGAAGTCCACTTGCTGCGGCAGCTGCCAGCGGTCGTTGCCGGCCAGCACATTGACGAAGCGCGGCGTCAGCTCACCGGCCCAGCCGAGCTTTTTGTCCAGATCGACCAGGTGCTCGGCAACGGTGGCGGACTGTTCCGGCAGCACGTCATAGGCGGTGAATACGGTGCTGATGTAGCCCACCCGGTTGGCGCGCAGGAATGCGGCAAACTCGGCGCGCTCGGCGCTGGCCAGCGGCAGGCGGGCTTCCATGCCGTCGAAGCCGACCTTAAGCAATTCTTCCAGTGCTTGTGTCTTGCTGGCGGTGTAGCCCCAAAGCGTGCGGAAAATTTCCAGTTTCATCGATCGACCTCAAAGATTACTCAAGCGACTGGCGCAACTCGCCCGCGGTGTTGGTTGACCGGAGCAAAAAAATCATTAGCGGGCAGTAGCAAACGGGAACGTAATCTGCGGGCCGATCTCTTTGGAACGGTCTCAATGCTGGCGATCTTAGGGGCGCATCACGCGAGGGAAGAATAGGAAAGCTCAAATCCATAGTTCAGAGATTTCTAAACTAATGCACGGCGTTGGCCGAACCCTTGTGGGACCGGATTCATCCGGGAAGACTTTTTTCCAGGCGATACAAATGCATTGGATTCATAGGCCTGTTCGGGGATAAATCCCCTCCCACATGCTTACGGAAGCGGGCAAGCCTCGTAACGGGCTCAAACGCCGGAGTTATAGGCATTCCGTCACTTGGTGGCACAAGCGTACTATTCACGCCCTGCGCTACGGCTGACGCTGACGTCAGTGCGTTTACTTCTTTTTTCGCTCATGGGCCCGGATTTTTCCAGGGCCCATGAGCGCGCTGCTTATACATCACCCCGGCCATGTCCCGGGGTGATATTGAAAAAAATCACCCGAATAGAACCGAAATCGCTGTGAACCAGCGTTGTCCAGGCGACGTATCAGCGCTTAACCGTGATGAATGCCAGAGGCTTTGTGATGCAAAAACTACTGATCAATGGTCAGGAACATGAGCTGGATGTCGCTCCCGACATGCCACTGCTCTGGGTCCTGCGCGATGTCGTGGGTCTGACCGGCACCAAATATGGCTGCGGCATCGCCCAATGCGGCGTCTGCACGGTTCACCTGGATGGCCAGGCGGTGCGTTCTTGCGTGCTGCCGGTCAGCGCCGTTGCCGGACGCAAAGTCACGACGATTGAAGCCGTCGGCGAATTGCCGGTTGGCCAGGAAGTACAAAAAGCCTGGCTGGCGCATGAAGTTGTGCAATGTGGTTACTGCCAGCCCGGTCAGATCATGTCTGCCGTGGCACTTCTGCAGGCGCATCCGGATGCCAACGATGAACAGATCACCACGGCCATGGCCGGGAATCTGTGCCGTTGTGCGACCTATACGCGAATTCGCGCCGCCATCAAAAGCGTCAGCCAAGCCTGAAGGAAGTCACCATGTCAGAGGTAAAACGATCTGCCGCGACGGTCTCGCGTCGCGGGCTGCTCAAGGGTGGCGCGCTGTCTTTGGGCGGGCTGGTGATCAGCACCTGGTTGCCGCCGTTGGTCAATCGCAGCTTCGCTGCCGAAGCGGTCAGTGCTGCGCGGCTGGGTGATGCCGCGTCGCCGGGTTTTGGCGCGTTTGTGCGGGTAGCGCGCGACGGCCATGTCACCGTCATCTCGCCAAAAATCGAAATGGGCCAAGGCGTACAGACCGGCATCGCCATGATGGTCGCCGAAGAACTGGAAGTGCCGCTGACCCAGGTGAGCATTGAAGAAGCGCCGCCCAACGGCGACCTGTACACCGACAAAATCTTGCAGTTTCAGGCCACGGGCGGTTCTTCATCCACTCGCTATACCTGGGAACCGCTGCGTCGCGCTGGCGCCAGCGCTCGGGTGCTTCTGGTTCAGGCCGCCGCGATTCGCTGGAAGGTCGCGCCAAGCCAATGCCGCGCTGAAAACGGCCAGGTGCTGGGCCCGAATGGTCAGACCGCCGCTTATGGCGAACTGGTCGAAGCGGCTTCGGCATTGCCATTGCCAACCGATGTGCCGCTCAAGGCTATTGCTGATTTCAAACTGCTGGGCACGCCAGCCCAACGCCTGGATACGCCGAACAAGGTCAACGGTTCGGCGCAATTCACCATCGACCTGAAAATCCCCGACATGCTTATCGCGTCGACGCTGACCTGCCCGGTATTCGGCGGCAAGCTGCGCGGCGTGAAAAACGAAGACGCGGCGCGCAAGGTGCCGGGCGTCCGCGATGTGATTCGTCTGGACAACGCCGTTGCGGTGACCGCGACGAATTTCTGGTCGTGTCAGCAAGCGCTCAAGGCGCTGGAAATCGACTGGGACATGGGCCCGCACGCAGCGGTCGATTCCGCCCAGCTGGACAAAGCCTTGCTCGACGCCAGTTCCAAAGATGGCGTGTTCGCCAGGCAGACCGGTGATATCGGCGCTGCGTTGAAAAACGCGTCGAGTCATTTCGAAGCGGTGTATGAGCAGCCGTTCCTGTCGCACTCGCCGCTGGAACCGATGACCTGCGTCGCCCACGTTCGCCCGGACATGTGTGAACTCTGGGTTGGCTGTCAGGCGCCGACGTTTGCCCAGATGGGCGCGGCGAAAGTCTGCGGCATGCCTGTGGATAAAGTCGTTATCCACAACCAGTTGATCGGTGGCGGGTTCGGCCGTCGGCTGGAATCGGATTTTATCTTCCAGGCCGTGGACATCGCCCGTCAGCTCAGCTATCCGATCAAATTGATCTGGAGCCGCGAAGAGGACATGACTCACGACCGCTATCGTCCGCACTACGTCGATCGCCTGAACGCCGCGCTGGACAAGGATTTGCGTCCGGTGGGCTGGGAGCATCGCATTGCTGGCGCTTCGGTCATGGCTTCGTATATCGGCAAGCTGCCGGAAAGCGGCGTCGACGGCGATGCCGTGGAAGTGGCGATTGATCCGGTCTACAAACTGGCGAATCTGCAAGTGCGCTACATCCGTCAGGACCCGGACGTCATTCCGGTTTCCTGGTGGCGCGGCGTGGGTCCGTTGCGCAGCACTTATGCAGTGGAATGTTTCATCGACGAGCTGGCGCACAACGCCAAGGCCGATCCGGTGGACTACCGCTTGAGCCTGATGCAGGACCAGCCTCGCGCTCAGGCCGTGCTGAAAAAAGCCGCAGAACTGGCTGGCTGGAAAACCCCGCTGCCCGCCGGTCAAGGCCGTGGCGTTGCCGTAAGCGCGGTGTTCGGCAGCTTTGTCGCGACAGTGGTCGAGCTGGAAATGCAGGGCGACAAAGGCGTGCGCATCAAGCGGCTGATCACCGTCGTCGACTGCGGCTTCGTCAACAACCCGACTTCGGTGGCTTCACAGATGGAGGGTGGCACGCTGTTCGGGCTGTCCGCCGCGCTGTTCAACGAAATCCTCATCGAGAAAGGCCAGGTGGTGCAGACCAACTTCCACGCCTATCGACAGATTCGCATGAGCGACGCGCCTTCGGTGCAAGTGCATCTGATGCCAAGCAATGAAAGCCCGGGCGGTGTTGGCGAAACCGGTGCCGTGCCGGTTGCTGCGGCACTGGTCAACGCGCTGCACGCCGCTTCGAAAGTGCGCGAGCGCCGTCTTCCATTGAGCCGCTTCGGCTATTTCACTGTTTAAGGAGCGCTGTCATGAAAGTGTTTAACTATGCGCTCGCGCTGTTGGGTGCAGGCTTCGGGCTGATGGCTCAGGCTGCGCAATCACCGGCGGATCCGGCCCTGATCGGCAAGGGCGAATACCTGACCCGCGCCGCCGACTGCGTGGCTTGCCACGTGACACCGGGCGGCAAGCCGTTCGCGGGCGGCCTTGAATTCAAGCTGCCGTTCGGCACCTTGTATTCGCCGAACATTACCCCGGACAAAGCCACCGGGATCGGCAACTGGACCGACGACGAGTTCGTCAGCGCCCTGCAAAAAGGCGTCGGCAAAGACGGCAAACATTACTACCCGGCGTTCCCGTACACGTCCTACACCATGATGCCCCGCGAAGACATTCTGGCGATCAAGGCATATCTGTTCAGCCTTGAGCCAATCAGCCAGAAGCCGCCGGAAAACGACCTGTCGTTCCCGTTCAATCAGCGTTGGGGCATGTTCTTCTGGAACGCCGTGTTCGCGGACAACGAGCGCTTCGTGCCGGACAGCAAGCAGTCGGCAGAATGGAATCGCGGCGCGTATCTGGTGCAAGGGCCGGGACACTGCGGCGAGTGCCACACCCCGCGCAATATCTTCCAGGCGATGAGTTCCGGCAAATCCCTGGCGGGTGGCGAACTTGGCAACTGGCGGGCCTACAACATCAGCTCCGATGCCAAACACGGGATCGGTGCCTGGCCGCAAGAAGCGCTGGTCAGTTATCTGTCCCAGGGTTATGCGCCAGGTTACGGCGGCGCGGGTGGTCCGATGGCCGATGCCGTCGAACACAGCCTGCGTTTCCTGACTCCGGCGGATGTGAATGCGATTGCGGTTTACCTGAAGTCCACGCCAGCGCGCAGCGAAGGCATTGCACGGCCGACTGTTGCGATCAACGATCAGGCTGACAAAGGCCTGGGGCACAAGGTCTTCACCGACTCGTGCGTGGCCTGTCACCGCCTGGACGGCACTGGCAATCAGTCGCCCATCGCAACGCTGGTCGGTCTGAAAACCGTCAACGATCCCGCGGGCACCAACCTGATGGCGACGTTGCTGGAAGGTCACACCCAAGGCCCGCGCCGCGTCGACCAACGCATGCCCGACTTTGCGCGTGCCTACAACGACGTCGAACTCGCCGCCGTCAGCACCTTTGTCCTGCGCCGCTTCGGGCAGAGCAATGGCGAGGTCAAGGCAGAGGACGTAGCGAAAGGGCGGGCAAGTTCGTTGCATTGATGGCGAGCGATTGCAGGTAGAAGACTTCGCCGTGTTGTTGGCACGGCGCTGTCGTCCAGCAAACCAGAACTTGTGGGACCGGATTCATCCGGGAAGGCGGCATTTCTGACGACGAAATGCAGTGAATGAGCTGGCCTCTTCCCGGATAAATCCGGTCCCACGGGCTCCTCGGCGGTCAAATACTTCTGCAGTGCTTGATGAGGGTCAAGACGGTGTCTACGACCGCTCTTTTGCCACCCAACGCAAATACTCCAATCGCCAACACCTGAAACACTGCCGCCAACACAAACAGCCAGGTTCCCGATTGCGCTCCGTTGCTCATCGTGAACACTGCGCCGAACACCGCGGGCGCAAAGGCATAGCAGCCTTGCGCAATCGCCACGATCAAGGCCACGACCCGTTGGCTCTGCTGCCGGGCAAATTCCGCTTGGGCGATCAATGGTGGCAGCGACGTGGCATTGCCGATGCCTGCGCCAAATAACGCGACGCCCAGCCACACCCAAACCGAATGACTTTCTGCGCCCATCAGCACAATACCGCCGAGCAACTGCACCGCATAACTCAGGCAGGCGACGGCGCGGCGATTGGCATTGATCGGCATCAGCCAACCCACCAGTGTCCGCCCCACGATTGCACTGGCCGTCGCCACGCCCATGGCCAGGCCAGCCTGCTGCACGCCAAGTGTTGCCGCCAGCAGCAAGAATAGATGAGCGATCAATCCGATCTGGGCAAACAAACCCAGCGACATGCCGGCTGCCAGGGTCATGAACTGAAGGTTGCCCCACAGTCTGACGCTAGTCTGTGGCGTCGCGGTGATGGTCGCTGCGGGCGCGGTCATTGCCGAGCCGTCCGGGCATTGCCCCAGCTGCTCAGGCTTGTAGCGAAAGACCAACAGCGACAGGGCGCCGATCACCACGACCGCCAGCGCCCCGATCAGCAGCGCTGCGTTGCTGAATCCCGTCGCGGTAATCAGAAACACCCACACTGACGAAAACACCACACCGCCAATGCTGGCGCCGTTGTAGGCCATTGCCAGTGCAGCCGGTCGCTTGACGACAAACCAGGGCGCGATGATCGAATTGACCGCCGCCGCTCCCAGCGTCACCCAACCAAATCCGCTCAGCACTGCGGCCATGAACAGCTGATAAGGCTGGCTTGCAATCGACCAGCCATACACGCCGATACTCAGCAACAGGGTGCCCGATACCGTGATCCGTGCGACCCCCAAAAGCTGGTACAGCCGTGGCAGGTTCACGACCACCAGCGTACCCGCCAGAAAATGCACGGTGACCGCTGCCGCACACAGCTGCGCACTCCAGCCGGTGCGCTGGATGACCGCGTACATAAAAACCGGTGGGCCATAGAAACCGATACCCCAACCGAACATGGCCAATATGAAAGTAGCGGCCACGACCTTGCGGCCAAAAAAAGCGTTCTGAGTCATCATCGAATCCTTCCCTGTGGATTGCCGCCCAGTATGATTGGCGCAACACGGGACGCTTCGGGGTTGAACGAATCATGGATGCACACAGTGCGGATACCAGCCTGGCCAGTATCGCTGGCGCCATTGCCGACCCGGCGCGGGCGAAGATGCTGTGCAGTCTGCTCGACGGCCATGCGCGGACCGCCACCGAGCTGGCGGTTGTCGCCGACATTGGTGCTTCTACTGCCAGCAGTCATTTCAGCCGTCTTCGTGAGCAGGGCCTGGTTGAATTGATGGTTCAGGGGCGGCATCGCTATTACCGGCTGGCCAATGCCAAAGTGGCTGCCGCGCTGGAAGCGTTGCTGTTCCTGGCGGACATTCCGGCGCCTGCGTTCAAGCCTTCGACGCCCTCGGCGCTGCGTTACGCCCGCACCTGCTACGACCATTGCGCTGGCGAGCTGGCGGTCAAGCTGCACGATGCGTTGCTCGCCTCTAAGTGGATCGAAGCGCAGGGTCAGGATTATCGTTTGACCGAGAAGGGCGCGTCGTTGCTGGCAGAACTCGGGATTGATCCGCAAGCCTTGAGCCGTCAGCGCAGGCGCACCGCTTACCCGTGCATGGACTGGAGCGAGCGCTCACCTCATATCGGCGGGGCCCTTGGCGCGGTGTTGCTGGCATTGATGCTCAAGCGGGGTTGGCTCGTCCGGCATCTGGACTCACGGGCGCTACGTGTGACTGCCGGCGGGCTGGCCGGTTTGTCACGAAGCTTTGGTCTCGACAGCGGAAAATAAGGCACGCTGCGTGCCCCTTCCATTTCTCTGGATCGCGTCCGCCGTCGGAAAAACTGAAGAAACCTCAGGCACCGCCGACACGAATTGATGAGCATCTTGTCAATTCTGCTCCTGTACCTGACTGGAAAGATCTCTCCAGCCGGTTTCATCTGTTTTGCATTCAGAGACAACCCTCCCCTGATGAAGAGAAGTCTGTTCGGTAGCTTTTGGGCGTTGATGTCCGCGCCCCATGACAATCCCGGTTTGCTCCGGGCGCAGTACATTGCGCTGTCGCGACAGTTGCCGATGATGTATTTCATCCTGCTGATCAACAGCCTCGCACTTGCGGCTACCCATTTCGTCTCGGCACCCCGTTGGCTGGTGGTGTATTGCCCGGCGGTCATGACGGTTTTTTGCGTAACGAGGGCGACCTTGTGGTGGCGCTCGTGTCGGCGCACGCCTCCGCCGCCTGCGAAAATGCTCGCCATCCTCAAGCGCACCAATCGACTTTCGCTTCTGGTGGCGGCGGGGTTCACCCTGTGGTCGCTGGCGTTGTTCCCTTATGGCGATGTTTACAGTCAGGCCCATGTCGCGTTCTACATGGCGATTACGGTCATCGCCTGCATCTTTTGCATGATGCATCTGCTGCCAGCCGCGTTGACCACGGCGGCTGTCGTCAATATTGCTTTCGTGGTGTTTTTTGCCACCACGAACAACATCACGTTCATTGCCACCGCGATCAATGTGCTGCTGGTATCCATTGCCATGCTATCGATCCTCAAGGCCCAGTACGTCGACTTCACCCAGTTGGTGAACATGCAGGCGCGCACCGAGAAACTCAGCGACGAGAACCTCCGCCTCGCCAATCAGGACAGCCTGACCGGCCTGGCGAACCGTCGCCAGTTCTTCTCCAACCTAGACGCAACGCTGACCCAGGCCCGCGACCGAAACGTGCGGCTGGCGGTGGGGTTGATCGATCTGGACGGCTTCAAACCGGTCAACGATCTCTACGGCCACGGCGTCGGCGACAAATTGCTGTATCAGGTCGGCCAGCGTCTGACCGGGCTGCTTGACGAAGGCGTGCATCTGGCCAGACTGGGTGGCGATGAGTTTGCCCTGATCATCACTGACGCCCAGAGCGACCAGCAGTTGCGGGTTTTTGGCGATAACCTGTGCGCCAGGATGCGCGAGCCTTTTCTGCTGGTGGACATCCCGATCCAGATCAGTGCGTCATTGGGCATCGCGACCTTCCCGGACCTGGCCTCCAGCGCCACCGAAGTCTATGAATACGCGGATTACGCGCTGTATCAAAGCAAGCGACAGCGGCCCGGGACCCTGAGTGTGTTCAGCGCCGAGCACCGCCGGCAACTCAGTCGCGAAGGCGTCACCGAGCAGACGCTGCGCCGGGCGGATTTGTACGAAGAGTTTCATGTGGTGTTCCAGCCTATCATCGACATCCGTACTCAGCTCACTGTCGCCTTTGAAGCGCTGGGGCGCTGGACGAGTCCGGAGCTGGGTAACGTTGCGCCTTGCGAATTCATTCCCGTCGCCGAGCGGATCGGCTTGATCAACAAGCTGACGATTCCGCTCTTGAAGCATGCGCTGAGCGCCGCAGTCACCTGGCCGCGAGGCATTCGTCTGTCTTTCAATCTTTCCGCCCACGACTGCGGCTCGCCGGAAGCCGTGCAGCAGATTGCCCAAGTGATCATGGAAAGCGGATTCGACCCGGCGTGTCTGGATCTGGAAATCACCGAAACCGCAGTCATTCAGGATCTGGCGCAAACCCAGCGCGCCATCGGCCTGCTGCGTGGTCTGGGTTGCGGCATTTCTCTCGATGATTTTGGCACCGGCTATTCAAGTCTCAGCCAGATTCACGCGCTTGCGTTGACCAAACTCAAGGTCGACCGCAGCTTTGTCACCGGCATTCACCTCAACCCGGCCAGCTTCAAAATCGTCAAATCCCTGCTCGCGCTGAGCCATGACATGCAGCTGCAATGCATTGTCGAAGGCGTTGAAACCGAAGACGAACTGGCCGCGCTCAGGCGTCTGGGTTGTGTCTGGGCGCAAGGCTATCTGTTCTCACGACCCATCTCTGCGGACGAAACCCAAGCGTGGCTGGCGCAGGAAAGCGCCGCTGCGGCGACCGGTCAAACCGGCTGAGCGGATTCTTCTGTCATCGTCTTACTGCTGGATTTTTTCCAGAAGCATGGCCTTCACCTGTGGCCACTCATCATCAATGATGCTGAAGCGTACGGAGTTGCGTTTACGGCCATCGGGCATGATCCGCTCGTGACGAACAATGCCTTCCTGTATGGCGCCGATGCGCAGAATCGCTGCCCTGGATTTTTCGTTGAGTTCATCAGTGGTGAACTGCACGCGCACCGCCTGCATGACCTCGAAGGCATGTTCCAGCAGCAGATACTTCGCCTCAGTGTTGATGCCCGAACGCTGGGCCGAAGTACTCAGCCAGGTGTGGCCAATTTCCATCTTGCGGTTGCCCCGGTCGATCTTCCAGAAACGCGTACTGCCCACCACGTGCCCAGTATCACGACGCACGATCACAAACGGCATGACCGTCCCGGCGGCGCGACCCTGCAAGGCAATCGCGATGTACCTGTCGACAGTCTCCGGCCCCGGAATGACCGTCACCTTCATGTTCCATAACTCGCCATCGGCCGCCGCGTGCAACAACGCTGGTGCGTGTGCCGCCTGGAGCGGGAGCAGTTCGATGGACTTGCCCGTCAGTGCGGGTTGGCTGAAGCCGGTAAGGTTGTCGGTCATGATCAATCAGGCTGATGAGTGAGAGGGTTTTACTATCACGATGTCTTCTGAGTCCGCAAATCGTAACGCCTGCGACTCGCCGAGCAGCAGCGGCCGATTCAACTCCGTCACCTCCCTGATGTAATCCCACAACAGAGTAATCCGCTTGAGCTTGCGCAGGTCTTCGCGGCAGTACATCCAGAAATGCCGGGTGATGTTCACTTCTTCTTCCAGCACCGGGACCAGACGCGAATCCTGTGCGGCGAGAAAACACGGCAGGATCGCCAGCGACCGGCCTTGCAGCGCGGCCTGGTATTGGGCGATGACGCTGGTGCTGCGCAGTTGCGCCTGGGCGCCGGGCAGCAGGTTGCTGAGGTAGAGCAATTCCGAGCTGAACGCCAGATCGTCGACGTAGCTGATGAAGGTGTGTGCGGCGAGGTCTGTGGTGCTGTGCAGCGGCGGATGGTTGTCGAGATAGGCCTGAGTCGCGTACAGCCGCAGGTTGTAATCGCAGAGTTTGCAGCACACATACGGCCCGTGTTCCGGGCGCTCCAGGGCGATGACGATATCGGCTTCGCGTTTTGACAGGCTGATGAAGTGCGGCAGCGGCAGGATGTCGACCGAGATGTCCGGGTAGTTGTCGAGAAAGTGGCTCAGCTGCGGCGTGACGAAAAAACTGCCGAAGCCTTCGGTGCAACCCATGCGGATATGCCCGGACAACGCCACGCTGGAGCCTGAAACCTGCTCGCAGGCCATGTGCAACGTGCTTTCGATGGACTCGGCATAACCCAGCAAACGCTGACCTTCGGCGGTCAGCACAAAGCCGTTGTTGCGCGATTGCTCGAACAGCAACGTGCCGAGCGAGCCCTCCAGGGAACTGATGCGTCGCGACACAGTGGTGTAATCCACCGCCAGGCGTTTGGCTGCAATGCTGGCCTTGCGCGTGCGGGCGACTTCGAGGAAAAACTTCAAGTCATCCCAGTTGAGAAGGCCCAGGGAGGTGATGTTTTTTTGCATGTTGATCCTGCTTTTATGTGCGTTCTTATTAGAAGTTTGCACATCTATACTCCAATGCACGGTCCGAACCAACCTTGCTATAGCAACAACAATCCCAGGCAACACCCCACGCCATAAAACCCTGCACAACAATAATAAGCGGAGGAGTTTATGAAGGACGCAATGACAGCGGACGCTGGCGCACTTGGTGCCCGCCCTGCGAAGAACGCCAAATCCTATCGGCTTGCCGGCATGGCAAGCATGGCCGGCACGACCATCGAGTGGTACGACTTTTTTCTCTATGGCACAGCGGCCGCGCTGATCTTCAACAAAATCTTCTTTCCCGCCCTGGACCCGATAACCGGCGTACTGGCTGCGTTCGCCACCTATGCGGTGGGCTTTCTCGGCCGACCGTTGGGCGGGGTGATATTTGGTCATTTCGGCGACCGGATCGGCCGCAAATCGATGCTGCTCGTGACCCTGATGATGATGGGGATTCCGACCATCATCATTGGCCTGATCCCCACCTACGAACAGATCGGCTATTGGGCTGCGTTGATTCTGGTGCTCATGCGTTTCCTGCAAGGCATGGCGGTGGGCGGCGAGTGGGGCGGTGCGGTGTTGATGGCTGTGGAACATGCGCCGGAGGGCAAGAAAGGCTTCTACGGCAGCCTGCCACAAACCGGCGTTGGCGCGGGACTGGTGCTGGCGACGCTGGCGATGGGACTGGTGGCCAAGCTGCCTGAGGCCGACATGCTCAGTTGGGGCTGGCGCCTGCCGTTTATTGCCAGCATCGTCTTGCTCGGCATCGGTTGGCTGATCCGTCTGAAAGTCCCGGAATCCCCGGATTTCGAAAAACTCAAGCAGGACAAGATTGCCGTCAAGGTGCCGCTGTTCAAAGTGCTGCGTGAACATCCACGGGAAACCCTGACGATCATTGGCGCACGCACGGCGGAAAACGCCTGGTTCTATATGTCGGTGACATTCGCGCTCGCTTACGCCGCCAACCAGCTGCAAATCCCGCGTGCCGATGTGCTCAACGCGATTACCGCCGGCGCGGCGCTGTCGCTGTTCACCATGCCATTTTGCGGATACCTGTCGGACAAGGTCGGGCAGCGGCGCTTGTACTTCGCGGGTCTGTTGCTGCTCTGCGCGTTCGTCTATCCGTTCTTCGCCATGCTCGGCACCCGCGAGCCGATGCTGGTCTGGTGGGCGATGGTACTCGCCGTCGGGGTGGTTTTCCCGATCCTCTACGCGCCGGAATCACTGCTGTTCGCCCGGCAGTTTCCCGCCGAAATTCGCTACAGCGGCATCTCGGTTTCGGTGCAACTTGCTGGTGTATTGGGCGGTGGTTTCGCGCCGATGATCGCCACCAAATTACTCACCTACGCCGATGGTAGCCCGCGCTACGTGATCGTGTACCTGATCGGCATGGGCCTTGTGGCGCTGGTGTGTACCGCGTTGATGAAGCGCGACCCGCCTCGGCATCGTGCTTCCTGATCTTTAATGAATAACGGATGGTCAGCGGTCAACCCGGGCCGCTCGGAGGAGATTTCAATGAACGTTTCACTGCAAAAAAACAACACCACGGTGGCACGCGTAAAACTGCTGATCGACGGCGAATGGGTCGAATCGCAAAGCAGCGAATGGCACGACATCATCAACCCGGCGACCCAGCAAGTACTGGCCCAGGTGCCGTTTGCCACCGATGCTGAAGTCGATGCCGCTGTAGCCGCAGCGCAAAAAGCCTTCAAGACCTGGCGTCTGACGCCCGTCGGCGCGCGGATGCGCATCATGCTCAAGCTTCAGGCGTTGATTCGCGAACACTCGCCGCGCATCGCTGCGGTGCTCAGTGCCGAGCAGGGCAAAACCGTTGCCGATGCCGAAGGCGATATCTTTCGCGGCCTGGAAGTGGTCGAGCACGCCTGTTCCATTGGCACGCTGCAAATGGGTGAGTTTTCCGAGAATGTGGCCGGTGGCGTCGACACCTACACCTTGCGCCAACCCATCGGCGTCTGCGCCGGGATCACGCCGTTCAACTTCCCGGCGATGATTCCGCTGTGGATGTTTCCCATGGCAATCGCCTGCGGCAATACCTTCGTGCTCAAGCCTTCCGAGCAGGACCCGATGTCGACCATGCTGCTCGTGGAACTGGCCGTCGAAGCGGGCATCCCGCCGGGCGTGCTCAACGTGGTGCATGGCGGTAAATCCGTGGTGGACGCCATTTGCACCCATCCGGACATCAAAGCCGTTTCGTTCGTAGGTTCCACCGCTGTCGGCACTCACGTCTACAAGCTGGCGGGAGAACACGGCAAGCGCGTGCAAGCGATGATGGGCGCGAAGAATCACGCAGTGGTGTTGCCCGATGCCAATCGCGTGCAAGCCCTGAATGCCTTGGTCGGTGCCGGTTTTGGCGCAGCCGGGCAGCGCTGCATGGCGACCTCAGTGGTGGTGCTGGTGGGTGCGGCAAAACAGTGGTTGCCGGAGCTGAAAGCCCTGGCGCAAAAGCTCAAGGTCAACGCGGGCAGCGAAGCGGGCACCGATGTCGGGCCGGTGATTTCCAGGCGCGCCAGACAGCGCATTCTCGACCTGATCGAAAGCGGCGTGCGCGAAGGCGCGAAGCTGGAACTCGACGGTCGCGACATCAAGGTGCCGGGCTTCGAGGATGGCAACTTTGTCGGCCCGACCCTGTTCTCCGGCGTGACCACCGACATGCAGATCTACACTCAGGAAATTTTCGGCCCGGTGCTGGTGGTGCTGGAAGTCGACACGCTTGATCAGGCCATCGAACTGGTCAACGCCAACCCTTACGGCAATGGCACCGGCCTGTTCACCCAGAGCGGCGCGGCGGCGCGCAAATTCCAGAGTGAAATCGACGTCGGCCAGGTGGGCATCAACATCCCGATTCCAGTGCCGGTGCCGTTTTTCAGCTTCACCGGCTCGCGCGGCTCCAAGCTCGGCGACCTCGGTCCGTACGGCAAACAGGTGGTGCAGTTCTACACTCAGACCAAGACCGTCACCAGCCGCTGGTTTGACGACGACAGTGTCAATGATGGGGTGAATACGACCATCAGTTTGCGTTGACCGTTGGAGCGAGGCTGGCCCGCGAAGAACGATAACGCGGTGTTCCTGCGTCACCGAGGCGACCGATTCGCGGGCAAGCCTCGCTCCAACAGGACTTTGTTACTTCATCAAGGAGAACAACAATGAAAATCGCTTTCATCGGCTTGGGCAATATGGGCGCGCCGATGGCCCGCAATCTGCTCAAGGCCGGACATCATCTGCACCTGTTCGATCTGAACACCGCCGTGCTGAACGAACTCGCCACCTTGGGCGGGCGTATCAGTGAATCGCCCAAACACGCGGCGCAAGGCGCGGAGCTGGTGATCACCATGCTGCCCGCTGCGGCGCACGTGCGCAGCGTCTATCTGCAGGACGACGGCGTGCTGGCGGGGATTGGTGCGGGTGTTCCGGCCGTCGATTGCAGCACCATCGATCCGCAGACCATCCGCGACGTGGCCGCCATCGCCGCCAAACAGGGCGTGACCCTGGGCGACGCGCCGGTTTCCGGTGGCACCGGCGGCGCTCAGGCCGGCACGCTGACGTTCATGGTGGGCGCCAGTGCCGAGCATTTCGAAGTGCTGAAACCGGTGCTGGCGAAAATGGGCAAGAACATCGTGCATTGCGGCGACATCGGCACCGGGCAAATCGCCAAGATCTGCAACAACCTGCTGCTGGGCATTTCCATGATCGGCGTTTCCGAAGCCATGGCGCTGGGCAACGCGCTGGGCATCGACACCGGGATTCTGGCCAACATCATCAACAGCTCGACCGGTCGCTGCTGGAGCTCCGAGGTCTATAACCCATGGCCCGGCATCGTCGAAACAGCACCGGCTGCACGGGGTTATACCGGCGGCTTCGGCGCGGAGTTGATGCTCAAGGACCTCGCTCTGGCAACCGAGGCCGCGCGCACTGCACACCAACCGGTCATCCTCGGCGCTGTGGCGCAGCAGTTGTATCAAGCCATGAGCCTGCGCGGCGACGGCGGCAAGGATTTCTCGGCGATAGTTGAGGGGTATCGCAAGAAGGACTAGCCGAAGGGATCAGGCTGAAATTTTCGGTTACCGCGTTAAATTGACTGGACCCGAATGGGTCGACATCCTCCCCGCCTACACAAGGCGATACAGGGAGGCGGCATTGCGCAAGGACGATCCAGAAGACCCATTCGAACGTTATATGAGAAACCGGCGACTTCCCAACGGAGGTGCTTCGTGGGCTGCGTGGAACACACCCAAAAAGCCCGAACCGGTTTACATCCAGGAAGACAAATGGCCCGCGCCAAAACCCCGCACTGATCTGGTTTTCGCCAAGTCCTGCGCGCCGGGTAACTGGTGTTCCACCGATGCCGGGACCAGCGTCGAACCGGCCTCGAACTTCGGCAAGGTGATGCTGGCGGGTGCGATGCTCCTGCCGGATGCCAGCTCTGCGGTTGCACTCGCTCTCGGCGCTGACCTGGGTCTTGGCTACATGGCCGGCAGCGGGATCATGCAGCAGTGATACAGCTGGGCAGTACGCGGCATGGGCGGGCCAGCCAGCATTCTCATCCTCGGCATGCTGCCGGAGAAAATGGGCGACGGCACGCTCTACACCGACGACCAATTGCGCGCAATGACTCGTGCGCCAACGCGGGTGCGCTTCCAGTTTCGCCAGGATCCCGACGGTGTTTAGCAGGTTTACGGCATCCACACCACACCGTCCGGCGACGACTCGGTTCGCACGGTGCAGGCCACGTGGAACTCCGACCGCACGGCGATGGAAGCCAAGCTCAACGGCATCACGATCATCTGGACGCCCAGAGACGGACGCCTCGGACCCATGCCGCCGCTGATCTATCCTGACAACAGCGGCGCACACCTGAACAACATCCTCGTCCACCCGATCCCGGAAAACACCGACAGCCAGATCGAAGGCTTCCCCGGCGAGGACATCACCGTTGAAGATTGTATTGTGGTGTTTCCAGCGGGGCTTGGCTGGAAATCGATGTATGTGGTGTTTGCGCGGCCGTTTAATGGGGATATCGAGTATCACAAGCCGCCGCTAGAGTTGCCTGCTTTTCCAGATACTATCCCTGTCAAATCGAAAAGTAGCGTTCAAGGTGGCGGCGGTAAGCGAAGCCGATGGAAGGATCGGAAAGGCCGACTGTATGAATGGGACAGCAAAACAGGCGCTATCGAGCTCTATGACAAGCAAGGTAGACATCTGAGCGAGTTTAATCACGAGACAGGCGAGCAGATAGATCCGCCAAAACCTGGCCGGACCACACCAAAATAGAGGAAGACATCCATGTTTTTATGGACCACTGGTTTTTTACCAGGAGATGATGAGGATGACTCACTGAAGTATGACCTCATCGTAAAGCCTGAGCATGAACTCGCTGTGCTAGGGATCTTGGGCTGGAAAAGTCTAGAAGAAAGCCCAGATGGGGAATGGTTGCTCACCAGCGAGCAAGTTGAACAGATAGCCATGGCGGTCAACGAGCAGCTACCTATCGGGCTGGACCTTTTCATTGGAGTAAGGGCTTAGTCAGGTACATCGCTTATGACATTTCTTTCTATTAGCGGTTTTTATCCCGACCCCAATCCGGATAACTCATTGCAGTACAAAAATGCTGTCCCAGAAGAGTTGGAGACGGAGGTACTTTCCGCCATGGGATGGGACTCGTTGGCGGATGTACCTGTCGGTGAAAACGATCTAACCAGTGAGCAAGCGGTCGCGGTCTTGAGAGTGCTCGGTGAGCCGGTCAGGTCTGACTTGATGTATAGCGTCGGGCTTTGCAGGTAGGTCGTCAGTGAAGGAAGGTCTGGTACGTGAAATACATTATTGAAGGCTTCAACAAAGAATCCGAGCTCTTGATCTTTGAGGTGATTCTGCCCGACGGCAGTGATTCGCAACTCGCGCAAATCATGGGCTGGTCGGTATCTCAGCGTGGCGATGAAGGATATGACTTAACCGCCAGCCAAGCGGCGGCTATTGAGGTATTGGCTAGCAAACGTTTTTACGATAGCAATTATGTTTTCCAGCTCACCTGCAACGTAGAAAGCGCTACAAAGTGACTCAGGAGCATGGCTCATGCCATTTTTAGTAATCAGCGGTTTTTATCCTGAGCCGATTCCCGATAACGCACTGCATTACCAGAGAGTTGTGCCGCAGGAATTAGAGATAAAAGTACTCAACGCAATAGGATGGGGCTCGCTGTCGGATGTACCGCCAGGCGTGACTGATCTCACACGAGATCAAGCTATGGGGGTAATGGCAGCACTTGCCGACCCGATCCAAGTCTGACCTGATGTATAGCATCAGCCTTTTCAGATAGGTCGCCATCAAAGTGAGCTGGTCACAGTCCAGCGGGCTGTGATTTGTCTCGATAACCCGCATTCAACGAATAGAAAAGCGTTTTTATGTACCTATGTATTCACGGCTTTTTGTCGGACAACGATGAAGATGACTCTCTTAAATTTGAGCTGGATATCGACCGATCATTCAACGAGCAAATCGTGCAGTTCCTGGGTCATCGAAGTCTTAATGCGATGGCGGAATGCGAGTGGCTACTCACCAGCGAGCAGGTAGCGCATCTATCAAGCATCATCGGACAACCATTGGCTACTGGTTTGAAGCTGTTTATCGGGGTTGAAGCGTCAGCCGTATAGGGCGGATGTACTGGCCTCTTCGCGGGCAAGCCTCGCTTGTATGTTTAGACTTGAAGGGGTGGGTGGGACTAAAAGCCTAGCTTCTGACTCATACCAGTACAGACCGTTGGAGACTTCGTCCCACCCCTTCACCAAA
>NZ_JAFCXH010000046.1:0-30185 GCF_049898225.1 Pseudomonas sp. DSP3-2-3
TTGGTGAAGGGGTGGGACGAAGTCTCCAACGGTCTGTACTGGTATGAGTCAGAAGCTAGGCTTTTAGTCCCACCCACCCCTTCAAGTCTAAACATACAAGCGAGGCTTGCCCGCGAAGGGCCGCTACGCCGAACCCATCTTCTGTGGCTGAAAGACCGATTCGCGAGCAAACTCGCTCACTGATTCATTCGTCGGCATTGGGGTCCATGTCCGGAAACATGACATCCATGAAACCGAACTTGCTGAAATCGGTGATGCGCGACGGGTACAGACGCCCGATCAGGTGATCACATTCGTGTTGCACCACCCGGGCGTGGAAACCATGGGCGATGCGCTGGATCGGTTGCCCATCGGGATCGAAACCTTCGTAACGAATGCTTTGATAACGGTCAACCGCGCCACGCAGACCGGGCACGGACAGGCAGCCTTCCCAACCTTCTTCGAGGGTCGGGCTCAGGGGTGTGATCAGCGGATTGAGCAGGATGGTTTGCGGCACCGCTTCAGCGTCCGGGTAACGCTCGCTGCTTTCGAAACCAAAGATCACCAATTGCAGATCGACGCCAATCTGCGGCGCCGCCAGCCCGACGCCGCCGACGCTTTCCATGGTTTCAAACATGTCGGCGATCAGGGTTTTGAGCTCAGCCGTCCCGAACATCGCTTCGGGCACAGCCGGGGCGATACGCAGCAAGCGCTCATCGCCCATTTTGAGAATGTCGCGGATCATGGATCGGCTTCCTTCAACGAAAACGTCATCCTGCCACAGCTGTGTTCAGGATTCGTCGGCCTTGGCTGGCAATGGTACGGAATGGTCGCGCCCCAGCCCGGAAACATGCTGCTTCTCGGTGGACGCCACGCCGCCGTCGCCCGCTTCCTTCTCGCCGACGTCCTTGCCCTCGGACGACATGTGCTCGACCACGGCATTCATTTCCGCGCCCAACAACAGCACGGCCGCCGAAATATAGAAATACAGCAACAACACGATGATCGCGCCGATGCTGCCATACATGGCGTTGTAGTCGGCGAAGGTCTTGACGTAATAACCGAAGCCCAGCGACGCGATGATCCAGACCACGACTGCCAGCACAGAACCGGGGGTGATGAAGCGAAACTCTTGTTTCACGTCCGGCATGACGTAGTAAATCAGCGCCACCGAGACCATCAGCAGCGCGACGATCAACGGCCAGCGCAGGATCGTCCACAAGGTGACAATGAAATCTTCCATGCCGATCTGCGACGCCAGCCAGTTCATGACTTGCGGGCCAGTTACCATCAGCGCCGCCGCCACCAGCAACATCATGGCAATGCCGATGGTGTAGAGCACCGACAACGGAATGCGTTTCCAGACCGGACGCCCTTCAACCACGTCATAAGCGGCGTTCATGGCACTCATCATCAGGCGCACGCCCGCCGACGCGGTCCACAGCGCAATGAAGATACCGATGGACAGCAGACCGCCCTTGGACTGTTGCAGCTGATCGATGACGGGATTGACCTGTTCCAGCGCCTGGGGCGGCAAAACCAGCTCCGATTGCAGGCGCAACCAGGAGAAAAAGTCAGGGAGATGCAGGAATCCGATCAGGGCGATCAGAAACAACAAAAACGGGAAAAGTGAAAACAGCATCTGGTACGCCAGCGCCGAAGCGTAGGTCGACATCTCATCATCGAGGAACTCGCTGACGGTTCGCACCATCACCTTGAACGGCGAAAGTTTGCGCAATTCCGAAAAAATCATGGCGTTTCCTTCGCTTAATGGTGCCGAAACTATAGTGCCGCAACGACCAGATTCACATTCGGCAGTTCTGCGTTGATCAAGAGCCATACCGCTCTGGCAGGCGTTTCAGAGCTTAATGGACCGGCTGTGCGACAAAAAAGTTTCAAATCACCCAGGCCAGACATGATAACGGTCATCCGAGGATGACCGTTATTTAAGTATCAACCCCGAATGCCTATTCGGGACCGATAGCTTCATGCCTTGTCGACGCCCTTTTTCACAGCGTCTTTCGCTTTGCCGACTGCTTGTTGGGTTTCGCCTTTGACTTCCTGAGCCTTACCTTCTGCACGCAGTTTGGAGTTGTCGGTAGCTTTGCCAACACCTTGCTTGACGTTGCCGACGGCTTCGTTAGCCATGCCTTTAACTTTATCGCCAGTGCTGCTCATAGGTACTCTCCAGAGTAAAATTCGGGTGTCGTAACCTCGACATAAAGATTGACCCGCCCCCTTTGCGCAGAGTTTCAATTATTTTCACCCGCTGCGCTGCCGCTCGTCAGGCCAGGCAAGACGGGGAAATAGCGGTGTTTTTTCGGGCCAGGCAACAACTTTGACTTTAAGTTTGCCCGGCAACCCCCGAGAATGCGGCACGCAATCAGGCTGCGCTGACTCGGGTCAGCACGCCGACTATTCAGATCCACGGGAACATTATGAAACTCGATAAAAAGCAGGCCATCGCACGCCGCAATCTGCAACTGGGCGGTGCCGTGCTCGGCAGCAACAACACCCATTTCACCGCCTTGAATACCAACAAGAACATCTGGTGGTTCGATTTACCGCTCGGCCGGCTGGCGGTTGGTCAGTACGAATGGGTTCACCTGCTGCTGCACACGCCCAGCACCGATGAATTGCTGCACTTGAAAGTCACCACGGTATTTCTGCGCGATCACATGGAAGGCCTGGTGGTCCGCAACCGAGGCAAGCGCAAATCCACCGTGAGCCTGGAACTGAGCGCCGACAAGGATTCATTCCTCAAGGATGTGCGCCCGGACGGCGCGAACCTCAGCTTTGCCGGGTTCCTGCAGCCTTGATCTGACGCACCTGCTCGTCGCCGTTGCAGTGACGAGCTGGTGCGACAACTTCACGCCAGACGCCTGGTCACCAGATAACCAACCGTCGCCGCAACGCCCGACGCCACAGTGCCCCACGCCAGATCCACCAACGCCATCTGTGCTGGCCAGCCTTGCAGCGTGGCCCAGTTGCTCAAGTCATAGGTGCCGTAAGCCACCAGTCCCAGCATTGCACCGCGCTTGATCGCATGGCTCAGACTGTGGCGGCGCAACGCCGACTGCACGGCGAAATACACCAGCCCCGCCGTATACAGCAGGTAAAACACCACCGCCGGCCCCGCCACCGGCTTGTCGACCATTATCGAACCGAGCCAGCTGCGGTAAGTCGGGCCCATCAGCAAGCCGAGCCAGATCCCGTCAAGGATCAGGAACGCCACCAGTGTGCTCAGGTATGCCGTCAGATTTCTTTTCATGGGTCATCCGTATCAAGCGGTTCCGGATCGGTACAATTTCGATTAATACGGCAGATCAAACCAACAATTTCGAATAATGCGGCGACATCAAACCAATTCGATACGATCGGCATGAATCACTATCTGGCCCGACTTATAAAGGGCACCGATAGCCTTTTTGAAGTTGCCTTTGCTGACGCCGAACAAACCGCTGATGATCTGCGGATCGCTCTTGTCGCTGACCGGCAGCGTGCCGTTGTTTTCCCGCAGCTTGCTGAGGATTTTCGAGTTGAGGCTGCTGGAAGCCTCTGCGCCGACCGGTTGCAGGCTCAGGCTGAGATTGCCGTCGGAACGGATTTCCTTGATGAAACCCTTTTCCTGCTTGCCGGCACGCATGAACTTGAACACTTCGTTCTTGTGGATCAAGCCCCAGTGTTTGTTGTTGATGATCGCCTTGAAACCCATATCGGTGGCTTCAGCGACCAGCAAATCGACCTCCTGGCCAACGGTGTAAGTGGCTGGCACCTTGTCCAGATAACGGTCCAGGCGCGCGGTCGCGGTGATGCGGCGGGTATGCTTGTCCAGATAGACGTGGACCACGCAATAGTCACCGGCCTGCAACGTGCGCTTCTCTTCCGAGTACGGCAGCAGCAAATCCTTGGGCAGGCCCCAATCGAGGAACACGCCAATGCTGTTGACCTCAACGACTTTCAGGCTGGCGAATTCACCGACCTGAACCTTGGGTGTTTCTGTTGTAGCCAACAGCTTGTCTTCGCTGTCCAGATAAACGAAAACGTTGAGCCAGTCTTCATCTTCGCTGGGAATATCCTTGGGGATATAACGGTTGGGCAGCAGAATTTCGCCATCCGCCCCGCCATCCAGATACAGACCAAAGTTAGTGTGCTTCACCACTTGCAAGCTGTTGTAACGACCGATTAACGCCATTTCCAATTACCCTCATTACGTGGGCGTCATTCTACCCGAGTTTGCTGATCAGGATCGCGACGCGCCTGGCATCGGGCAACTGGATGCCGCAACCCCCCAAAAATTCAACACGTTGCGCCCCATTCGTCAGACTGATTCAGCCGTGAATAGCAGATTTTATCCTGCCAGATTCCGCTCAAAAACAACTTTTCAGCACTAAAACAGTAAGTTAGCGAGCTAACTATCAGCCGATATAAATAATTGGCGGCGCTCTGAGCACGGTTTTTAGGGCTATATTTCTAAAGCAATTGTCAAGCCATTCATATACAATTGCTGGCCGTATCAAGTTTATATAGGTTAATGGCAGCCATGCGCGTAAAAGCATCCAACTCCAAAGCAAAGCAAGCTCCAGCCGTTGAAACGAGCGATTCGATCAACGCCCAGATTGCTGCTTTTCTGAAGTCCGGTGGTGAAATCCAGGAAATCGCCAAAGGCGTCAGCGGCCAGACTTTCGGCCCATCCAAGCAAATCACCCTCGGCAAAAAGTAAGTTCCCCCCGCTCCAGTTGTCGATCTCTATGCGCTTTGGTTTTCAGGGCGCTAGTGGATTGATCCTTCGCTGCATCAGCTAGACTCCTCGCTCGGCCCCTTGGCAAACCTTTATGGCGCTCAGCTCGTTGCACACTGACGCTGCGACGGGCAGGATGAAGCCCTTGGAGCCTGCCCCCCTTTGCGGAATGCACGAATGAAGAACTGGATGCTGTTCGGCGCACTGATTTGTCTGGGTGGTTGTGCATCGCACGGCTGCGACGACGCTCTCGATGACAGTTATCTTGCAGGCAGCGCCTGTCGTGAACAGCATCTGCTGTATCAAAACGACATGCTGCAGGCCAAGCTGTTGATCAGTGAAGCCGACCGGGAGAATTACGAACTGGCTGAAGCCATGCTGCGCCGTGCCGGTATCGACGACGCCTCCGGTGAAGCCGAGTTCTACCAGGCCGTGCTGTTGATTCGTCAACAACGCGACCAGCCTCGCGTCATCGAATTGCTGCAGGATGCTGCCCGAAGCAAGCACCCGCTGGCTATTGCCCTGCTCGCCCAACAGCTGAGCATGAGCGATCAGAAACAGTCCGAACGCTACCGCGCCGACTACGCCGAGCTGGACGTTGCCAAGAGCGGCTACCCGTCTTTCGAGCAAGCTTTGGTGGTCATTCGCGGCCTGATTATTCCGTCGCCACAGACCACAGCTTCCAACTGATCGCGCGCGGATCGACGAACGGTCTGATCCCGCGCGCATTCGCCGGTATCCTTGCGAGGCTCTAGCTCGCGGTTTCTGTTGGGTCGCCGGCGATTTGCCGAAGCGCCGTTTTCGATATGACTGCTCCAATCCCACTCCTCAACCCCAGGAGTGAGCACATGCTCAATATTCGTCATTACGTCCTTTCTCTGGGCGCCCTGGTTATCTGTCAGTCCGCTTCTGCCCAGGTTCTGGAGCGGGAAATGGGGGCCTTTGACCTCAAGCTCGGCACTTCACCCGCGCGCAGCATGGCTCAGGGCCTGGTCACGCCAAACGGCAACGGCTCGTTCCATGGCGGCCTGGACCTGACGCACGAAAGTGGCTTCTACGTCGGACAGTGGACACCCAGCGTCGGCATTACGGACGACACCACGCTGGAAGTCGATTCGTACATGGGCTTCAAGAAGCCGTTCGACAAAACCCTCGGTTACGAGATGGGCATCATCCGCTACAGCTATCCCGACACCAGCCAACTGGACAGCCATGAGTTCTACGCCGGTCTGCGCGTGCTGAACAGTCGCGTCGGTGCCGCGTTCAGCAACGACGTCGGCCGTCGCGACAGCACCCTGTTCGTTGATCTGGGCGGTATTGAACGACTGGGCATCGGCGTGCGCATGCAATACGCCAATCATCAGTTCGATACGCCTCAGCAAATCACCGACGGCGGCATGGTCAGCATGTTCAACGACTGGTCGCTGAACATCACGCGGCCGTGGATGGGCATCGACATGAACCTGATCTACAGCGGATCAAGCCTGAGTGGCAGCGATTGCAGCGCCTACAGCGGCCACAATCCGCAGTGTGAAGGCACCTTCACCGTGAAGGCCGTTCGCGCGTTCTTCTGATCGACTGAACTGCTATCCTCTGGCCCGCTCTACAGGATAAGCCGGTCAATCGAGGAGTCTTCATGCACACCCCGTTCAAAGCCTTCATTACGTTGTTGATGGCGCTGTTTGTGCTGGGCGGATGCACCCGCATCGGGCTCGCTTACCGGAATCTGGATGTCATTATTCCCTGGTCACTTAATGACTACCTCGGGATGAATTCCACGCAAAAAGGTTGGTTGAACGGGCGACTCAAGGAGCATTTGAGCTGGCATTGCAGCACTCAATTGCCAGGCTATCTCACCTGGCTGGATCGCCTGGAGGAAATGGTCACGACCAATCAGGTCACCGAACCCGAATTGCGTGCTCGCACCGAAGAAGCCAAGCAAGCCATCGCGCAGATCTCCCGCCAGATCACTCCGTCGGCGGTGGAGCTGCTGGCGCAGCTCGACGACAAGCAGGTCGCGGAGATGCAGGAAACTTTCGCCAAGGATCGCCGCAAACGCGAGGATGAATACCTCAAGCAGCCGCTGGACAAGCAGATCAGCGAACGTGCCGAGCGTATGGAAAAACGCCTCAGCCCGTGGCTTGGCTCGCTGAGCACGGCGCAGAAACAGCGCGTGCAGAGCTGGTCGGCGTCATTGGGCGAACAGAATCGCGCCTGGCTGGATAACCGCAGCCATTGGCAAACGCTGTTTGTGAGCACGGTGCAGAATCGGCAAGCCAGCGACTTCCCGGAAAAAATCGCCAAGCTGTTGCAGGATCGCGAAACGTTCTGGACGCCGCAATACCGCGTGGCTTATGACCAGACCGAAAAAGCCGCTATTTCATTGCTGGTGGACCTGATAGCGCTAAGCACGCCTGAGCAGCGTGATCAATTGCTGGAAAAAATCGCCAGCACGCGCAAGGACTTTACCGACCTTGGCTGTTTGAAAGCGGCGAAGGCTGCCTGAATGCATAGGTAGGAGCTAGCTTGTTGGCGAGGCGGTGTGTCAGCTACACAGCTTCGCGAGCAAGCTCGCTCCCACACAAGTTCGCTCCTGCGAGGGTGTGAGAAATTCAGGCAATCTGGGCCTTGGCCGCTACCTCTTCAAAGGTCGCTGGATCCAGCGCGTCAGCCTGATCATCCAGCACCTGACGTGGATGGTCATTGCCGGGGATGCTGCTGTCGATCAACGCCAGGAGGCTTGCACCGCGCGGGCTGAGGATGAAGTTTTCGCCGTTGCCACCCTCTTCTTCCGGGCGTGGCTGAATGAAGCCACGGCTCAGCAGCAACGCCTCGTATTCACCGGCAATCGCCTTCAGGTGATCAAGATTTCCGACTGGCTCACCATCAGCCGCCAGGGCTGTGGCGTGTTCTTCGGCGTATTTACGAGGCTTGAAGCTGTCGTCAGCGCTGTTTTGCACTTCGTGCAGCAGACGTTCGATAAGGTCCCAGTCATAAGGCATTTCCATTTTTCTTACCTCCATCCAGCGTGGATAAGTGGCCCGTGACGTCCCGCCATCAGGCTTGCTACTGAAGGTTGTGACACGCGCCAACGCTGGCCGTTCAGCGATGGCGGCTGAGCGGTGCGGCTGAACTTTTTCCGGAAATTGGCGCTCAACCGTTCAAGCCCGCAAAGGAAATTGAGGCAGCCATGAAAATCCTGTTGAGCATTACCGCCGCGTTGACCCTGTTGAGCGCCGTGCCGTCATGGGCGTGCACACCCGAAGAGGCAACCGCCAAACGCGAGCAACTGGCCAAGGAAGTGCAGAAACTCACCGGGCAGAATCCGGCCAAGGCCAAAGAGATCAACGACGAGTTGCAGAAGATGGATCTGGAGACAGCGTCCAAGGACCTGCCAGACAAGTGCCAGCTGATTGATCAGCGGCTCAAGGAAATGAATACGGCGGAGAAGAAAGCGGAGTAGCGGAATTGCGGTGAGGTAACTGTGGGAGCGAGGCTTGCCCGCGAAGAACGATGACGCGGTGGATCTGGTCCACCGCGTCGCCTGAATTCGCGGGCAAGCCTCGCTCCTGCGGTAGCTGCGGAGACTTACTCAGCCGCTGGCGTTTCGGTTTTGCGCTTCTTCAACGGCGCCATGCCGTCCTTGCTCACCAATGACAAGGCATCGGTTTTTGGACGATTGGCGATTTTGCGTTTGGTCGGGGCCTTGGCGCCGGTTTTCTTCTTGTCGCCCTTGGCGTCAGTCTTTTTCTTCTTCACGCCGACCGCCTTGCCGGATGCCTTGACCTTCTTCGGTCCGCCGTAGGCGCCTTTGACTTCCTTGATAGTGCGGCGCTCGAAGCTTTGCTTCAGGTAGCGCTCGACGCTCGACATCAGGTTCCAGTCGCCGTGGCAGATCAGCGAAATCGCCAGACCTTCGCCACCTGCGCGACCAGTACGCCCGATGCGGTGCACGTAATCGTCGCCACTGCGCGGCATGTCGAAGTTGATGACCATGTCCAGGCCTTCAACGTCCAGACCACGCGCTGCAACGTCAGTCGCCACGAGGATCTTGGTGCCGCCCTGCTTCAAGCGATCAATCGCCGCCTTGCGGTCTTTCTGGTCCTTGTCACCGTGCAGCACGAACGCTTTGTAGTCCAGCGCCACCAGACGGCCATACAAGCGGTCGGCCATGGCTTTGGTATTGGTGAAAATAATCGCTTTCTGATACGTCTCGTTCGCCAGCAGCCAGTGCACGATCTGCTCTTTGTGGCTGTTGTGGTCGGCCGTGATGATCTGTTGACGAGTACCCGAAGCCAGCTCGCTGACGCTATTGACCTGCAAGTGCTGCGGATCGGTCAGCACTTTGCCGATCATCTCGCGCAGGCCCGCACCACCGGTGGTGGCCGAGAACAGCAAGGTCTGCTGGCGGTTCGGGCATTCGCCGGCCAGACGCTCGACGTCTTCGGCAAAACCCATGTCGAGCATGCGGTCGGCTTCATCCAGGACCAGCACTTCAACCTGCTTGAGGTCGAGATTGCCGGCGTTGAGCTGCTCCAGCAGACGACCCGGCGTGCCGATGAGAATGTCCGGCACCTTGCGCAGCATCGCGGCCTGGACCTTGAAGTCTTCGCCACCGGTAATCAGCCCGGCCTTGATGAAGGTGAACTGGGAGAAACGCTCGACTTCTTTCAGGGTCTGCTGTGCCAGCTCGCGGGTCGGCAGCAGGATCACGGCACGAATGTCGACGCGAACCTTGGCCGGGCCCATCAGGCGATTGAGGATCGGTAATACAAAAGCCGCAGTCTTGCCGCTACCGGTTTGCGCAGTCACCCGCAGGTCACGCCCTTCCAGCGCCAGCGGGATGGCCGCTGCTTGCACAGGCGTTGGCTCGACAAAGTTAAGCTCGGCCACGGCTTTCAGCAGGCGTTCATGCAGGGCGAATTGGGAAAACACGGGTGCTACCTCGACGAAATACAAAAATACAGGCGCATAGCCTAACGGTTTCGAGCGCCGGGGCCGAGTTTCTTTACGACTAACTGCTTATTTTGTTACTCGATTTGCCATACGTCACCCAAGTCGCGGCCATGAATGCTCTAATCCGCAGCTAATTTCTTCAGGAGTCTTAAAGAGTCGCATGGAAATTCAATCGCTATGGCGCCGCGTCCAGGAACTCTGGGGTGTGCTGGATCAACATCCGCTGCTGCACGCGAGTCTCGGCCTGCTGTTGCTGCTGATCGCGGCGCTGGTGCTCGGCAGAGTGGCGCGTTTCCTGATCCTTTACGCGATGAAGATGCTCGGCAGACAACCCGCGCTGCACTGGCTCAATGATTTTCTGCACAACAAGGTTTTCCAGCGCCTGGCGCAGATGACGCCGTCGCTGGTGATCCAGTTCGGCCTGAATCTGGTGCCCGACCTGAGCGCCACCGGCAAGAACGTGATCGGCAACATCGCGCTGGCCTTCACCATTCTGTTCATGACCCTGGCCATGGGCGCGCTGCTCAATGCGTTGCTCGACATTTATGCGCGCACCACTCACGCCCGCACGCGCTCGATCAAGGGTTATGTGCAACTGGCGAAGATGATTCTGTATATCTTCGCCGCGATCATCATCGTCGCCACCCTCATCGACCGTTCGCCGCTGTTGCTGCTGTCCGGGCTTGGCGCCATGTCGGCGGTCATCCTGCTGGTCTACAAGGACACGCTGCTGTCGTTCGTCGCCAGCGTGCAGTTGACCAGCAACGACATGCTGCGCGTCGGTGACTGGATCGAAATGCCGCAGGTCGGTGCCGACGGCGACGTCGTGGACATCACGCTGCATACGGTCAAGGTACAGAACTTCGATAAAACCATCGTCTCGATTCCGACCTGGCGCCTGATGTCGGAGTCGTTCAAGAACTGGCGCGGCATGCAGCAGTCAGGCGGCAGGCGCATCAAGCGCAGTCTGTTCATCGATGCCAGTGGCGTACGTTTCGTCAGCGATGACGAGGAACGGCATCTGAGCCAGGTGCATTTGCTCACCGACTACATCAGCCGCAAGCAGGCCGAACTGCTGGCCTGGAATCAGGCGCAGGGCAACGTGGCGCAGCTCTCGGCCAACCGGCGCCGCATGACCAACATCGGCACCTTCCGCGCCTACGCGCTGGCCTATCTGAAAAGCCATCCCGACATTCACCCGGACATGACCTGCATGGTCCGCCAGCTGGAAGCCTCGGCGCTGGGCGTGCCGCTGGAAATCTACTGCTTCACCCGCACCACGGTGTGGACCGAGTACGAGCGCATCCAGGGCGATATCTTCGATTACCTGCTGGCAGTGTTGCCGGAGTTTGGCTTGAGCCTGTATCAACAGCCGAGCGGGATGGATATGCGGGCGGGACTGTCCCAGCGGCACTCTGAGTCCGGATTGTAGGAGCCAACCTGTTGGCGAGGTGTTCGTCCTGGCAACCAGGAAGATTATCTCGCGAACAAGTTGGAGCGCCGCCGTTCCTACGTTGCGTCTTACTCCTTGGTCAAATCCACCAACGGCTCATTGCGCACTTCGGTGCTGCGCCCGGCCTGAATGGTTTTGATCTGCCCCAAAGCCTGATCCACCGCGCCTTTATCGGCCAGCAGGCTATAGCTGATCTGGAATTGACGCTGTTGTTTCGGCCCGATGGTCGGCACCAGGTTCAATGGACGCTGGTAGCGACGGTTGTAGGAAAAACTGGTGCCCGGCTCCAGCCCGGTCACGTAGCCCTGGCCTTGGGTGTCGGTGTTTTTCCACAGTGAGAACACCGGCAATTGCTGGGTATTGAAGCCCACCGCGACGCCAAGACTGCCGGCCTTGTTGTGCAGCACGCCGAGCGTGTCGCCCTTGTCATCCGCGTAAGGCACCACGTTGTAGACGGTTTCGTCGTAGTCCGGCGTCGGCGCGCGGTACGTCTGCCAGTCAGCCAGATCGCCCTTGGCCTTCTCGTTAAAGGGCGACACCTGCTTCACCGGTGCTTCGAAACGCGCACCCTGCTCCAGGAATGGCGTGCTGAAGTTGCTGTGGTACAGCGCCTGATATTCCTTCGGATAGTCGCCATTGTTGGTCAGCGTGTCATTGAGTGTGAAGCGCACGCTGCCGGGCTCGGTGACCAGTTCGGTCTGCACCGTGAAGTCGACTTTCTTGAAGGCCTGCTCCTGGAGTTCACCCTTGAGGCTGATTGCGTAAGGCGGCTTTTCGTCGATGTGCAAAGTGACTTTGCTCGCCGGGATATTCGCCGCGCGACCGTGCAAGGTCAGCAGTTCGCCGTTGTCCATGCCCGGATGCCCTACCCATTCGTAACCGCAGCGCGTCACCAGCTCGTTGAACCCTTCCAGCCAGCCCAACCCGCCACGGCCGTTGAGTTCGATAAATGCCGGGTTGACCACGTCCTTGACCGGCGAATCCCAGCCCATGCGCACATCGCCCACCGAAGCGTGCAATACGTTCATGCCGCGCGTGGGCACTACCGAGAGTTTCATCGTGCCGTTGTCGATATCGATGATGCTCACCCCCTCCTGACGCCCACCGTGCAAGGTGCGCATGGTCACGGAAAAAGGTTTGTCAGTCTTGACCCCGAGTTGGGCGCTGGTGATTTGCTGGTTTTGCGCGGCCTTGTCGGCATCGAGCAAGACGTAATCCCAGGCGAAAACATTGGAGGCGGCGGTAATGGCGCCGAGGCCGAGCAGCAGGGAAAGGGGTTTCATGAGGGCAGTCCTTATTGGAATTATGGTTTTGCGCAACGGATTAATCGATTCAGCTAGCAACCGAGTCTAGTCATATTTCGCAAAAATGTTGAGTGGCTCGTTAAATTCCAGACAGAAAAAAGCCCGATGACCGCCAAAGAGGGGTCAATCGGGCCACGCACCCAGGAGCGGCAGGTGCCAAGGGGAAATCGGTAGTGCCGTGCGGGTCAGGCGACCTGGGCGAGTTTGGCGATGGCCTGGTTCATGCCTTTTTCAACGAAGTCGCCGCCCATGTTCAGGCCTTCGGCGTGAATGAACGTGACGTCATGGATGCCGACAAAACCCAGCACCTGACGCAGGTACGGTTCCTGATGATCAAGGCTGCTGCCCGCATAAATGCCGCCGCGAGCGGTCAGGACAAAGGCCCGCTTGCCGACCAGCAGGCCTTGCGGACCGGTTTCGCCATATTTGAAGGTGACACCGGCACGCAGCACATGGTCGAACCAGGCTTTCAGGGTGCTGGGGATAGCGAAGTTGTACATGGGCGCGGCGAGCACCAGCACATCCGCCGCCACCAATTCGTCAGTCAACTGATTGGAACGATCCAGCGCGGCTTGTTCGGTTGCGCTGCGTTGCTCGGAAGGCTTCATCCAGCCGCCCAGCAAGGTCGCATCAAGGTGCGGCACCTGCTCGGTGGCAAGGTCGCGGACCGTCAGTTGATCGTCGGGATGAGCCGCTCGCCACTGGCCAATGAACTGTTGAGTCAATTGACGGGAAACGGAATCCTGCTGACGGGCGCTACTTTCAATGATCAGTACGCGGGACATGGGGCGGTGCCTCCATCGGGGAGTGTCTTGAGTCGATGGAGTGCAGAGTAGAGAAGGCTGTATCGATTAAAAAGCGTAAAAATCCGCTGTTAAACATCTAAAAAATTGTTTTATCGAAAGGGGCGCTCTACTCTCTTACGAAGTTTGGCGCCCGTCGAGCGATTATTCGGGCTCACAGCTGAGCTTGATCCGCAGTTTGATGATGCTGCGGTTGAACTTGGCCGACACGTCTACGCTTTTTTTCGCGGCGACGGTCACGCGGCGCGTCTTAGGCGCCTCCGGACCATTCTGAAACACCACGCTGCATTTGGCCGGGACGCTGCCGTAGTTGTTCACGGTGATCGCGCCGGTATCGTAGAACGTGTCATGGCTGGTGTAGTCGATTTCGACGCCCTGATAGTGTTTTTCCACTTCGATGGGATACGCCCAGGCGCTCAACGGCAGCATGGCCAGCAACACACAACAGATTCTGTTCATCGGGCAGTCTCCAAGAAGGGACTGGCAGATTAGGACAAAGCGTAAAAAGGAGCTACAGATGAAAGCGCCCCGCGTGACCCTTGATCAATGGCGCACCTTGCAAGCCGTGGTCGACCATGGCGGTTTCGCCCAGGCCGCCGAGGCCCTGCATCGCTCGCAGTCATCGGTGAGTTACACCGTGGCGCGCATGCAGGATCAACTCGGTGTGCCGTTGCTGCGTATCGACGGGCGCAAGGCGGTGCTCACCGAAGCCGGCAACGTGTTGCTGCGCCGCTCGCGGCAATTGGTCAAGCAGGCCAGTCAACTCGAAGACCTCGCGCATCACATGGAGCAAGGTTGGGAAGCCGAAGTGCGGTTGGTGGTGGACGCGGCGTACCCCAACGCGCGCCTGGTCAGGGCCCTGACTGCGTTCATGCCCCAGAGCCGCGGCTGTCGGGTGCGGCTGCGCGAGGAAGTGCTGTCCGGCGTGGAAGAAGTGCTGCTTGAAGGGGTTGCCGACCTGGCGATCAGTGGTTTCAGCATTCCGGGTTATCTAGGCACGGAAATGAGCACTGTGGAATTCGTCGCCGTCGCGCATCCAGAACATGCGTTGCATCAGTTGCAGCGTGAGGTGAACTTCCAGGATCTGGAAAGCCAGCTGCAAGTGGTGATTCGCGACTCGGGGCGTAATCAACCGCGGGATGTTGGCTGGCTTGGCGCCGAGCAACGCTGGACGGTGGGCAGCCTGGCGACTGCGGCCACCTTTGTCAGCAGCGGCCTGGGTTTTGCGTGGCTGCCGCGACACCTGATCGAACGTGAACTCAAGGAAGGCGTGCTCAAAGCCTTGCCGCTGGATAAAGGCGGCAGCCGCAGCCCGACCTTCTATCTTTACTCCAGCAAGGACAAACCCCTGGGCCCGGCGACGCAGATCCTCATCGAGTTGATCCGCACTTTCGATACCGCGCCCCTGACCGCACCTTTCGCAGCACCCCAACAAGCCTGACAAGGAGATGTCCATGGCCTGGTTCGAACATGAAGGTTGCTCACTGCATTACGAAGAATACGGCCAGGGCGCGCCGTTGCTCCTGCTGCACGGCCTGGGCTCCAGCTGTCGGGACTGGGAATACCAGATCCCGGCATTGGCGGCGCGTTACCACATCATCGTCATGGACATGCGCGGCCATGGCCGCTCGGACAAACCCCGGGAGCGCTACAGCATTCGTGGTTTCAGTGGCGATGTGCTGGCGCTGATCGAGCACTTGAATCTGCCGGCGGTGCATCTGGTCGGGCTGTCCATGGGCGGCATGATCAGCTTTCAGCTGGCGGTGGATCATCCCGCGCTGGTCAAAAGCCTGTGCATCGTCAACAGCGCGCCACAGGTCAAGGTCAAGAGCGCCAACGACGTCTGGCAATGGGCCAAACGCTGGAGTCTGGCCCGCTTGTTGAGCATGGAAACCCTGGGCAAGGCGCTGGGCAAAAATCTGTTTCCAAAGCCTGAGCAGGACCCTTTGCGCATTAAAATGGCCACGCGCTGGGCCGAGAACGACAAACGGGCGTACCTGGCCAGTTTCGATGCCATCGTCGGCTGGGGCGTGCAGGAAAAATTGTCACGGATCACTTGCCCGACGCTGATCATCAGCGCCGACCGGGATTACACGCCCGTGGCGCTCAAGCAGGCTTACGTCGGCTTGATACCCAACGCAAAGCTGGTCGTCATCAAGGATTCGCGCCACGCTACACCGCTGGATCAGGCCGATGAATTCAATCGCATCGTGCTGGAATTCATGGATGCTGTGCCGGTCTGAAGCAACCCGCGCCTAAGCCCTTTGGATAGGGAGACTGGGCAAAAAAAGCCAAACGTGCTTACCTTGCGCACTGGATCACAGCATGTCCGCATTGCTGATCGCAGTCGAAACCACCAATCAGGATCAACTGACCCATGTTGAAAAAAATCGCTATCGCCGCCTGCTCCGTGCTGTTTGCCGCCAATCTGATGGCTGCTGACGCACCCGCCAAGCCGACCCACGTCGTGCTCGACACCAGTTTCGGCGCGATTGAAATCGAACTCGCCGATGCCAAGGCGCCGATCAGCACCAAGAATTTCCTGGGCTACGTCGACAGCGGCTTCTACAGCAACACCATTTTCCACCGCGTGATTCCAGGCTTCATGGCCCAGGGCGGTGGTTTCACTGCGCAGATGACACAAAAACCGACCAAGGATCCGATCAAGAACGAAGCGGATAACGGCCTGCACAACGTACGCGGCACGCTGGCCATGGCCCGCACTTCGGATGTGAACTCGGCCACCAGCCAGTTCTTCATCAACACCAATGACAACGCTATGCTTGATCATGGCGCGCGTGATTTCGGCTACGCCGTGTTCGGTAAAGTGGTCAAAGGCATGGACGTGGTCGACCAGATCGTCAACGCCCAGGCCGGCAACAAAGGTGGCATGCAAAACGTGCCGTTGGACCCGATCCTGATCAAGTCCGCCAAGCGCGTCGACTGAGTCGAGATGTGCCGGGCCGTGTGAAATTGCTCTGAGCAATGTCAGGATCACGCGGTCTGACTGTGGGAGTTTTCTTCAAGCAAGGAGAGCCTGCGCGCAAGCAGGCGTCAGCCAATGTTCTATCGTCGTTTCGAAAAACTGATCGACATCTTCCGGGACGCACCAACAGACGCCCCACCGAATAAAGTCCTCGCTTTCTACATCTATTACCTGCGACAGGTATGGCCAAGCTTCGCCGCGCTGTTGGTGGTGGGCCTGATCGGCGCGCTGATCGAAGTGGCGCTGTTCAGTTATCTAAGCCGCATCATCGACCTTGCCCAAGGCACTCCGGACAAAAATTTCTTCAGCATCCACGCCTCCGAGCTGATCTGGATGACCGTGGTCGCGCTGGTGCTGCGGCCGATTTTCGTCGGCCTGCATGACCTGCTGGTACATCAGACCATCAGCCCCGGCATGACCAGCATGATTCGCTGGCAGAACCACAGTTACGTGCTGAAACAGAGCATCAAGTTCTTCCAGAACGACTTCGCCGGGCGCATCGCCCAACGCATCATGCAGACCGGCAACTCACTGCGCGATTCGGCGGTCCAGGCCGTGGACGCGCTGTGGCACGTGCTGATTTATGCCATCAGCGCGCTGGTGCTGTTTGCCGAGGCCGACTGGCGCCTGATGATCCCGCTGCTGTCGTGGATCGTCGCCTACATTCTGGCCCTGTGTTACTTCGTGCCGCGTGTGAAAGAGCGTTCGGTGGTGTCGTCCGATGCGCGCTCCAAATTGATGGGGCGCATTGTCGACGGCTACACCAACATCACCACCCTCAAGCTGTTCGCACACACCAATTTCGAGCAGCAATACGCTCGGGAAGCGATCAGCGAGCAGACCGAAAAAAGCCAGCTGGCCGGCCGCGTCGTGACGTCCATGGACACCGTCATCACCACCATGAACGGCATTCTGATCGTCACCACCACCGGTCTGGCGCTGTGGCTGTGGACGCAATCGCTGATTTCGGTGGGCGCTATTGCGCTGGCGACCGGTCTGGCGATTCGCATCGTCAACATGTCGGGCTGGATCATGTGGGTGGTCAACGGCATCTTCGAAAACATCGGCATGGTTCAAGACGGCCTGCAAAGCATCTCGCAACCGGTCAGCGTCACTGATCGCGAAACCGCACCGCGCCTGGAAGTGGACAAAGGCGGCGTGAAATTCGACGGCGTTGATTTCCACTATGGCAACGGCAACGGGATCATTCACGGCCTGAACCTGGATATCAAACCCGGTGAAAAAATCGGTTTGATCGGCCCTTCTGGCGCGGGCAAATCGACGTTGGTGAACCTGTTGCTGCGCATGTACGACGTGCAGGACGGCCGGATTCTCATCGACGGCCAGGACATTTCCCACGTAGCGCAGGAAAGCCTGCGGGAAAAAATCGGCATGATCACTCAGGACACGTCGCTGCTGCACCGTTCGATTCGCGACAATCTGCTGTACGGCAAACCCGATGCAACCGATGAACAATTATGGGAAGCCGTGCACAAGGCCCGCGCCGATGAGTTCATCCCGTTGCTGTCGGATGCTGAAGGTCGGACCGGATTCGATGCGCATGTCGGCGAGCGCGGCGTCAAGCTCTCCGGCGGTCAGCGCCAGCGCGTTGCCATTGCGCGGGTGCTGCTCAAGGATGCGCCGATTCTGATCATGGACGAGGCGACCTCAGCGCTGGACTCGGAAGTCGAAGCAGCCATTCAGGAAAGTCTCGAAACGCTCATGCAGGGCAAGACCGTGATCGCCATCGCCCACCGCTTGTCCACAATCGCCCGCATGGATCGCCTGGTGGTTCTGGAACGCGGCCAGATTGCGGAAAGCGGCACCCATGCCGAACTGCTGGCACACGGCGGTTTGTATGCAAGGCTGTGGCAGCACCAGACCGGTGGGTTTGTGGGGATTGATTGACTGGATGGATAACTGATTGGATGGTTGATTGTGAGATCGCGCCAGTTTCGAAATTGTGGGAGCGAGCTTGCTCGCGAAGGACTTCAACGATAACCCGTGCTGTCTGGATAAATGTGGTGTCTAGACATTTTTCGCGAGCAAGCTCGCTCCCACAAGTTGACCTCATCCCAAGGTCTGCCGATACGGCAACGCCCCGCGCGCATCTTCGGCGTACGCCAATATGCCCACGCGCTCCTGTTCGAGAAAATCAGTCACCGCGTCTTTCAAACCCGGATGGGTCAGGTAGTGCCACGAGCGGGTGATGACCGGTTCAAAGCCGCGAATCAATTTGTGCTCGCCCTGCGCGCCCGCGTCGAAACGCTGCAAGCCCTTGGCGATGGCGTAATCCATGCCCTGGTAGAAACAAGTCTCGAAATGCAGGCGATCAAACTCTGCCAGGCATCCCCAATAACGGCCGTAAAAACTGCCGCCACCCAACAGGCTGAACGCCATGGCGACCGGCCGTGAGCCTTGACGCGCCAAAACCACCCGAATTGCTTCTGGCATACGTTCGGCCAGCAGACTGAAGAATTCCCGCGTCAGGTACGGCGACTGCCCACGAATCTCGTAGGTATTGGAATAACAGGCGTAGACAAAATCCCACAGCGCCTCGCTCAGCTGATGACCTTCAAGCCACTCGAACTCGATGCCCTGCCCCGCGACTTGCTCGCGTTCCTTGCGCATCTGTTTGCGCTTGCGCGAACTCAAGGCGTCGAGGAAATCCTGAAAATCCCGATAGCCGCGATTCTGCCAATGAAACTGGCAACCATAACGTTGCAGCCATCCGGGTTGCTCGGCCAGGAAGGCATCGGCCAGCGGATCGGTGAAATTGATGTGGGCGCTGGACAGCTCCTGCTCCTGCAAATACCCCGGCAAGCTGTTGAGCAATTCGATACCGGCTTCGGGTGAGGCGCACAGGATACGCGGCCCGCTGACCGGACTGAACGGCACCGCCACCAGCAGTTTCGGGTAATACGCAATGCCGGCGCGACGACAGGCGTCGGCCCAGCTGTGATCGAACACATACTCGCCGTAGGAATGCCATTTGCGATAGGCGGGCATGGCTGCGACCAGTTGCCCGTCCTGAAAATCGAGCAGGTGTTCGGCCCGCCATCCCGAGCGCGGGCCGAGGCTGCCGCTATCCTCAAGAGAACTGAGAAAGGCGTGGCGCAGAAAAGGCTGATCGCCCGGCACAAGCGCGTCCCATTGCGAGGACGCGATCCTGCTCAGGCTGTCGGTGGTCTGTACGGACATGCGCAATTCCCCAGGATCAGCAGACGTGCCCGCGAGTATCCCTCATTGCCGCCGATTGTTCACGACCACCGTGTCCGAACCTGGGTCAGTCGGGTACCGACGCGGACTGAGCTATCTGTCTGGTCAAGAGCGACGCCAGAATGGCGACCGACTCCTGCCGCTCTTGAAGCAATCTGTTCGTACCGAGCAGATAGGCCTCGTCGGTAAGGGTTTCTCGTGCAGCGTCGAGGGCATCCTGACGATCATGGAACGGTTGATTCATTCTCTCGAAACGTTGCGGATAGTGCTCTTCCAGAAACGTTATCCAGTCCTTGCGAGCAATCATGGAGTCAAAGAACTCCTCCGTGCCTTCCCTGGCAAGCACCCGATCCCTGGCGCGATCCAGCATCTGCTGGGTAACCCCTGAAATGGATTCAAACAGCATTGTCTGAGCCTGACCCGGCAGCTCAAGCGCATCACGCAACAGCGTGGGGTAAATGAGCCTGACCTCGACCTGATCCAGCCCTGGCTGGTCTGAAACCCTCGAATTGAAGTCTTCAAGGGCAATTTTCTCCAGTTCCGACAGGCGCTCCAACCCACGGATCAGTCTGAACATGTCGACAGGCGAGACGCCTCCCTGCCTGGATTCCAGTTCGTGCACCAACACGCGAACGTCCAGCTGATTGAAGATGATCATGGCGCCATCGCCACAGGTTTGAGGGTGAGCGGCCAGTGCGAACAGCTCTTCCTGCAACGGGTAGGAATTGGCCATTGCATCGATCATGCGCCAGAGACGGCTAGTCAATACCCGCCGATTGTCCCGGTAGTCCGCAGTCAGGAACATGTCATTAACCAGCTGGACAAACGCCTCCCCGCCGGCTTCAAGCTGCAGGTCACTCCAGCGCACGCGCTGCTCTTCCCTGCCGGTTTCTGCCAGCCATTGAGCAACTGGCTGACCATGCCCAGGCAGGTCGGGCAAACTCACAATGCCCATGCGCACCAGCCTCACAGGATCAAAGACGCGTTCGGCGCGAGCAATGGTTTGCTCATTGAGAGGGTTCTGATGCAGCCGCACGTAGAGGTTGGCGCGCGAGGCGATGGAGCTGAAAGCCGCGTCATCGATGTCGGCGATCCAGTTGTGCCGTAGATCGACATGGCGTAGCGGCTCGTACACACCCAACCCGAACGGCATGATGGCGAGTCCACAATTCCTGAGTTTGAGCTCCACCAGTGCCGGCCAGCGGCTGACGTCGATGGCCACCGGGATATTGATACTCTGGCCCTCAAGTACCAGCGTCTCCAGCGCGCTCAGCCGTTGCAGGTATTGCATGCCTTCGCCGTCGATACTGATGGGGTTATTGCTCAGGACCAGGCGTTTCAAAGTGGACAATCGGGCCAATGTTGCTGGAACCGCGTCCAGCAGGTTGCCTCTCAACGATAGCCACCGCGCCTCGGGGAAACGCCTGAGGAATACCTCGACACTGTCGGCGGTCAGCGCCATATTCTCCAGCGTCAAGGCATGGACGTGATTGAAGTTCGCCTCTATCACCGGCAACGATCCAATCGCCAGGCCGCTGAGGTCGAGTTTATGTGCCCAATCCTGGGCTGCGGGATTGATCACGGACGCTGGCTCCCTTCGCCAGCAAGACAATATCAGCCTCCTGGCAACTTCGCGTCCATCGATGGTGGCACCGGGCAGTTGCCCCGGCTGCGCCAGCTTGACCTCGGTCAACCAGCTGTCCAGTGCGCTTTCCAGTCGGGTGTATTGCTCCGCAAGCTCATTCAGCCGGGCTCTCACATGGTTCTGTTTCTCGTGGGCCGTTCCGGTAAATGTCATCGATAATTTTTCAAGAAACTTCCTGACCTCGCGAGGCGTGAACTGCGGATACAGATTTTTCACCGCCATCTGCGGCGAAAAAGCTTGCGCGTTGCTGCGGAACTTGTCGAACAGCCCACGCAGGCGACCGCTTAATGGATAGCCCACACGCCCATCCGCCAGACGCGAAGGCCATTTGATCCCCGGCTTGATCTGGCGCATGCCCAGGAGCCTTTTGACCCTGCTGCGCTGCGTCGTCGCTATGTCTCCCAGGGCAAGCTCCAGCTTGCTCACGTCGCGGGTCAGGCTCGCCTGATCGGACAAGGCCCTCGCCAGGGTGTCATGCAACCCTTTGCTATCAAGGTGAACGCGCTGGCCCCGGTCGTTGAACATTTCATAATCGGCACCGGATTTGACAAACACCAGCGGCGGGTCGCCTTGCGTTGCATCGCTGCCGCCCGAACGAAACAGCCTCTCACCATCGAAGGTGTTGTTACGGACTTCAAACACCGCGTCCTGCGGCCAGTCAGGTACCGAGTTGATCAAGCCCAAGGCCACGGTGGCGCTGTCGGCACTCTCGATGTGCAGATAAAAACACTCCAGCGCCCGGTTTAAACGCAGGTGTTGCAGATACTCGCGAGCCAGCTCGCCGATGCGCAACGGGATGCGCCCGGTGGTTACCATACGGCGACTTTCCGTGCGATCGGCACAACTGACAATCTCTCTCGCAACGCAATCGGGCAGGCTCGGAAAGTCGCGCTTCACGAGTCTGACCAAAGGGTCGGTCGAGCGATTTCCAGCGGCATGGCACGATTCAAGAAGCAGCGCTCGTCTGCCCTCTGCTTCGAAGGCAATGCGCATTGCAAGATATTGGCTGCGGGTTTGCGCCCCCTGGTAATCGACCAGCAACAGTTCGACCTCCTCCGGCGACAGCCCGATCACCAGCGCATCCAGGAATGCCGTCATTTTTCCGGGGATATACGTCACATCGATCGTGCGCGCTGTGTTGTTGGTCGGTGCGTGAATACTCAAAATCGTCCCTTGCCCATCCAGGCGGCGCAGTACTCGATCATCCGGCCAGCCAGGCAGCTTCACCAGAAAGTCGAGATACGGTTCGATCCTGCGCACGAAAAAATCATCACCTTCGCGATTCCGATCAAACGTACTTATTTCCATCATCAAGGCGATGAACTCAGTCACTTGATGATCAAGCAGAAAGCGTTGGGCGCAATCAATCAACAACGCCGGAGGGACCAGCTTATCCACATGGATTTGCCGTAACAGGGCTTCGTCTGCCTCGGTAACCCGTAGAATCTGCCGGATAGTGTCGTCAGCAAGCAGCACCAGGTCACCATGCAAACGTCGGAATGCGGTGTAGACATCCCAACCCATCGGGCTTTCACCCTCGAAACGCCAGGCACCGACATCGTTGGTTTCCAGAACGGGTGAATAGGGTTGCGCGCTGTCGGGATTCAGGATGCGCCATTTGCTCAATGCCGAATCGAATCCAACCTCGTAACAATGATCTCCCATTACCAACCAGGTTTTGCTGCTGGCCGTGAACAGGCTGCGACTGTTGAGGAATGTACCCTTTGGCAAACCGTGCCGTTCGAAGGAATCCAGGCTGGGTTTCCACAACCGAGTCGAACCGGGACCGGACTTGACCTGAACCAGACTTTCGATAAATGCCGAAGGCTTCGCTGAATTCGGTACCAGCTGCACCTCATTGCGTTCAAGTTCGACAATCTCGTCCTGGTCAACTCGCGACTGTCCGGCCGCTGAGCTATCGGAGTTATTCGCTGAGGGTTCGAGTAAATCCTGAAGATACTCAAGCGCCTGTTTTCCATCCTCATAAATTTTTTCCAGTCGCTCGACTTCCCTGGCAACTTTGGGTACTGCCGCAAGAACGATATCCTTGCCGATCGTGTAGAGCTGACCCAGTGCTTTCCCGGTTTCGCCGTCGCTCCAGTTTTCGACACCAATGAAGGCATCCTCTACCAGGTTTCGAACTTCAGAGGCCGGTAAAAAAACATCAGCCAGGTCGAATCCGACATGGGCAACTGATTTGAATATCTGCCAGGCGCCAGTCGTGGATACGTTTGTCTTTTCACTGACAGGTACTGCAAGTACTTCGGCGTCGGCATAAATATTACTCACCGCCTGATCGTAGAGTAATTGAAATGGCTGACCTTGCTGGCGCATCCATCGCGGCCAAATATCCTGCAAAGGATCTCTACTTCCTGCCGCCGCGCTTATCTTGTCCAGAAAAAGGCTGCGGTACTGTAAACGAATAAACCGCGCGAAATAGTTGCGCAAGGATGGTTCGGTAAACCTGCCCAGCAACTCAACAAAAAAATGCCAGGCAGTCGGGTACTCCTTGAGTGGATGAGCAGGGTCACCAGGCATATATACCACTACCGGAAAATCATGGCCGGGTTCGCCAAAACGTAACAGTTCAAGGGAGGGTGCGGCGCCGGGACCCGAGGCTGGCCAGACGACTTGCGCATGTGACTCAATCATGACGACGCCCTGAAAGACGCCGCCCATGAAACCGCCCGTGAGGTGTTGATCAAGAATTTCGAATGTATTGAAAAAAACCGGACCTCCCCGCCACACGGGCCTGTCATCATTCCTTGCCACCTTGAGCAAGACCTCATAGGCCTCCTGGCTTACGTCGTCTTTCATCCGTGCAATATGGCTTAGCACTTCAAATCGAGTGCGCTCCTTGAGGGTAAACGCTTCGGCAATTTGCCCGGCAATTGCGGTCAATTTAAATACGCTGTCGAGATGAGTCTGATATTGGCCGCCAAGATCCAGTGATCGACACATTCTTGCAAAAGCGTTCGGATCGACATTGACGAGGCCGGAAGAGCAGGAGATTTGCGCACCGCAGATATCGTCCCTGACACCATTATCAAACCGGGCGACAGCGGGCGGAGCTTCAGGCGGCGTGTAGCGTAGAACGGAACCTTCGTTCAAGACTTTATCAACGTCAAAATTGAACAAGCTGGCCGAAAGTATTGAAGTTCTGGTCACGTCGAGTGGCGCGATGGAGATGACTTCTTCAAGCGTAATCTGCGTGCAATCCGCTCTAACTTTGAATTGCTCAAGCATCTTCTGATTCAATAGCGGCCTGGCAAACTCATGCACGGACTTGAGCGATTTAATCAGCGCGGCAAATTCTGTCTGGGCCGCCAGGCTTTTCAGCTGACTCTTGTACAGCTCCATTTGTAACGTTGCTGTTTCCGGCCTGTAACGGGTAAACCACTGCGGCAGGCGTTGTTTTAGAATTTCCTGATTGGGATAGGTTTCACTATAGAAAGTAATATCCGGCGTTTGATCGTTAACAGATGTCTCTGACATGGTTTATTCCACGAGGCGTTTGGTAATAACCCCACGGTACGGACTCTGCTTCCTGGTGGTGACATAGCCGGATAGTGCATCTCATTCTGATCAAACATCCGAAGACCGTCCTTACGGTCCCCGTCCAAAATCCCCGCGAAAGGCTCTGGACCGCACCTTTGAGGAAAGGTTGCATTGTCATCGACGTGCCACCGCTTTGCCACTTTTCTGTAATAACTCACGGCGATACTGGCGCCAGTTTTTAGAACCGGGGGCACTAACCCTCATTCGCGCTCTGACCGTGGGGCGGTTTTTCCGGGATGGCCTGCCGTCATCCTTTATCAAGTTATGGAGATTGATATGCGTCTTGTTTCTGCACAAACTGCGGCGGCCCTTTGCGGTGGCCTGGTATTGGCCATGAGTGTTCCAGCCAATGCCGCAGTCGACGCTAAACTGCTCGACATGCTCAGGGCCAACGGCTCGATCAACCAGGCTCAATATGCCGAGTTGCAGACCGAACTGGCGAAAGACCAGCAGGCTCAGAAGCAAGCGCTCGCCGACGTCCAAAACACTAAATCGGCTTCTCAGGCCGCTTTCGAACAGAAAGTTGCCTGGGCGACCAAGACTCAGTTCAAGGGTGATGTGCGCGTTCGTCAGGAAACCATCAATATCGATGGCCAGACCAACAGCCAGGACAAGGATCGTCAACGTATTCGTGCTCGTCTGGGCGCCTATACCGAAATCAATCCGCAGGTGAGCACCGGCATTCGTATCGCCACCGGTGGCAGCAGCGATGCGCGCTCCACCAACCAGGATCTGGACGGCTATTTCGTCAAGAAGGATCTGTGGCTGGACCTGGGCTTCATCGATTACGCGCCGACTGCGGTCAAGAACCTGCACGTGATCGGCGGCAAAATGAACCAGCCGTGGGTCAGCATGGGCGACGTGATCTGGGATGGCGACATCAACCCTGAAGGTCTGGCAACTACTTACAGCCTGCCACTGGGTGGCAAGACAGAGCTGTTCGGCAGCGCCGGTTATTACACTCTCAAGGACAACATCGACGGCGAAGGCACGCAGTTCCGTCACGACTTGAGCATGACCGCTGGCCAGTTGGGCGCTCGCTTCGCACCAACCGACAACCTGAAAGTCACGCTGGGCGGTAGCGTCTATGCCTTCGACAATGACAAGGACAGTGCGGCCCTGCGCGTCAACGGCAACACCACCAATCAGTTCCGTCTGTACGAAGGTTTCGGCCAGATCGATATCAGCGGTCTTGGCTTGCCGCTGGCGCTGTACGGCCAGTACATCGTCAACAATGACAGCACTGACGATCAGGACACTGCCTGGTTGGCGGGTGTGAAGACCAAGGTGTTTGGCTTCGGTCTGGACTACAACTACCGCGATACTCAGCGTAATGCTGTTGTCGGTGCCTTCACTGACTCGGACTTCGCCAACGGCACTACCGGCTCGCGCGGTCACAAGTTCAAGGTCGGTTACGAAATCGACAAGAACTTCTCCGTCGGCGCTACTTACTTCCTGACCAAGGCCGACTACGCCGTGGCCAGTCAGCGCGACGCAGACGCCAACACGCTGCAACTGGATGTTGAAGCCAAGTTCTAAGAGTCACCCCGTTGAAAAACCGACGCTGAGGTGCACTCGGCGTCGGTTATCTTTCAGGCTGGCGTTGGCAGCTGATCCCCATCACATCCGTCATCTGCCACACGTTCAGCCTGCATTTTTGAGGACTCTGTTACTCCTGATGCTGCTAGCCGGCGGAAAGCGCAGCCAGCTCTTCGCGTACAACAGCCACTTGAATATCCAGTGACAGCCGGCAGGCCAAAGCATTCAAAGCCGTGGTCCGCTCACGCTGGATCACCTCGATCTGCTCCAGATACTGTGCATCCGTCAAGCCAGACATGTGGTTGTCCAATGCGCCCATACGAGTCTGAAAACGGGCTTTGAGCGGTGCGAAGTTTTCTGCGTATCGATGCTCCAGAAAAGTCATCCAGAACTCCCGGGCGATCAGCGATTGCAAAAATTCCGGCGTGCTTTCCCTGGCGATAATTTGCGCATAAGTATCATTGAGCATTGCTTGCGAAATCCCCGCCAAGCGGTTGTACAACATCCCTTCGGGCTGGAATGGCAGATCCAGAAATTTCGTGAGGCCGACTCTCAAGGCCAGTCGGATTTCAGCCTCGTCCACGGAAATATTAGCTGATCTGCGCACAGTGATCAGTTGCAGGGCGGCCTGTTCCACTTCATCCAACCGTTCCAGCCCTCTGACCAACTTGAACACTTGCTCCGGCTGATCGGCAGCGGAGAGAGTCGTCTTGATTCGGAATACCGCTGCATGGGTTTCCAGATTACTGAAGACGATGGCCACCCCATCGCCACAGGTCACCGGGTGGGCAGCCATTTCAAACAATTCTTCGCGCAGCTCTGCTGTTTCACTGGTCGCATCGATCAGGTTCCACACGCGTCGCGTCAGCACTGCCCGGTTATTTGTGAAGTCAGCCGAGGCGGTCAACTCATGAAGCACCCGGAAGAATTCCTCACCATAGGGTTCCGCCTGCAGATCGCTCCATTGCATAAGCCGGGTCTGCAATTGTTCGGCGGGCATTCCCGTGAGCCAGAAGGTTGCGGGCGGCAAAGCCTCATCGATATGCACTCTTGCCGGGTTAAGCCCCATACGCTGCAACTCCTCATTGCTTAACATCCTGCGCGCCCTGGCCAGGCTTGGCTCGTTGATAGGGTTGTCATGCAACTGCGGCAGGAGACCGGGCCGGGCCAGATGGTGCAACGTTTCTTCGCTGAGTTCTGATATCTGATTGTGGCGCAAGTCCAGATGATTCAAACGCTCACAACGCCAGATCCAGCCCGGCAACACTTCAATACCGGTGGCGCGCAGGCTGAGATTGCGCAACTGGGTGAAGGGGTTAAGCCTGTGCAGTTGGGCACCGACCGGACAGTTGCCCAGATCAAGGGATTTCAACCCAGTGCAGCTACTCAAACGCATGGCAGAAATCTGGTCCAGAACCAGAGGGTTCTCAGACAACGACAAACGTTCAAGCCGTGGCATCTGGACCAGAGCCGCCGGTACTCCCGTCAGGTTGTTGTCGCGAAGGCTGAGCCAGAACGCGCCCCTGAAGTGCCTCAGGAAGGCGTCGGTTTCAGAGTTATGCAGATCGAGTCGTTTGAGCTCCAGCACGCCAACATGGTCCCAATTACCGATGAGCTGCGGTAAAGACCCAATGGCCAGGTCATTCACTGCCAGCTTGTAGGCGACGTCCGTGCTGTTTTCCAGGGGAACTCGATCACCTGCGCGCTTCCAGCAGTTGCGCAGACGAGCCGCCAGGACACGTCGGGCCTGTGTGGTAACAAACGGGATATGCGGAGACTCCGACCATTGTTCAAGCGATTGCTCGATGGTTTTGTACTCGACCGCCAGTTGATCAAGATGGCGTCTGATGAACGCCCGCAAATGTCCGAAGGGCCCCGTGTACCCGGCCTTCACCCTGTCGAGAAAGCGGGTTACCTCATCTTCGGAAAACCCCGGATAAAGACGTTTGACTGCCAGTTCGGGAGAATAGCGTGCAGCGCCTAAGCCCATCTTTTTGAACAGCGCTCGCATACGCCCACTCATGGGATAACCGGTGCGTCCGTCGGCCAGACGTTGCGGCCATTTAAAGCCGGGCTTGATCGGCTGGATGCCGATCATCCTGGCGAGCGTCTCGCGTTGCTGCACGGCCAGATGCCCCAGCCGGGAACGCAGCATCTGCTCCCCCGCGCCTTCCGGGAGGCCGATGTCACGTAAAACGGGGTGCGGCATTGCGTCAAGTAATGCCGTGAAAAATGACTGACCGGCCTGACCCAGTGAATTTCCGTGACGGTCAAACGCCTGATAACCGGTTTCGGTCTTGGTAAGAATGGAATGCAAATCAGCGTTGCTGATGTCGCCCAGGCTGTCGAGAAGTGTCCCTGTGAAGGTGGCATCACGCACTTCAAGGGCAATGTCGGTGGGCCAACCTGACAGGTTGGGCAGCAGCTTGAATCCTGCAGTAGCGGTATCCGGGTTATCCGTTACCTTGAGGAAAAAACCTTCGTTGGCGCGGTTGAGGCGTAACTGCTGGAGATATTCACGCGCCTGCTCGGCGATTGGCAGTGGCAGACGCTGGGCTGAAATCATGCGTGTTTGCTGCGCTTGAGTTGCCGTACCAAGCAGTTCCTTGCAGGCAACGTCCGGCAGCGCCGGAAAATCACGCCGGACCAGCCTGACCAGCGGATCGCTGGATACGCTTTGCAGGCCATGGATTTCGTCACGCAGCGAGCCTTTCTGCGCTTCAACCTGCCTGGAGAAAATCCGGGCAAGGCACAAGACTCTGGCCTCCTTCGTGTCGACGACTTCGCCGAGCAACCACTCGGCTTCATCCGCAGAGAGGCCGTCCAGTATGGTTTCCAGCAGAGCATTCATGCTGCCCGGCGTGTAAGTGGCCTGAATGACCGAATGTACGCCGGGATGGGCATTCCAGGTGTCCAGTATTGCGCCCTGCCCGTCCAGCAATCGCAATGCCACCTTCTCAGGCCAGCGTGGCATTGTCGTCAGCAATTTCAGGAAAGGCTCGATACGCCATGCAGTCACGTGGTCCGGCTGGCTGAGCATCTGTGCAATGAACGTTTCCACTTGCTGTTCGGCGCCAAAGCGGTGCGCCGCATCGCTCAGCAAGGCCGGCGCCGGCAAATTCTCCACATGCACTTGCCGCAAGACAGCTTCATCCACCCCGGTGATCCGCAGCAGTCGGTCTACCGTTTCATCGGTTAACGCTTCATGGTCGGCGTTCAAGCGTTTCAATGCGACGGTTTCATCCCAGCCCATGGGGTTTTCGCCTTCAAAACGCCACGCCCCTTCGCCATTGTGCTCAAGCACGGGCGAGTGTGATGCGAGGTCGCCGGGATGTTCGACGCGCCACTTGTTCAAGGCTGTATCGAACTCTATGCGATAGACCGCTCCGGCCAAAGGCAACCAGGTTTTACCTTCAGCCTTGATCAAGCCCTGAGCATCGGAGGCCGCCCGGGAAGGCAGAACAACCTTCTGCCGGAACCGCGCGAGATCGGGCTTCCATAACCGGGTCAGGCCGTTGGGCAGTTTCACCGAGGCCAGGCTTTCCACGAACGACGATGGCAGCACGCGCGGCGCATAGTGTACAGCCGCGCCCAGCACCGCCATCGCCGCAAGGTTTTCACCGATCTCGAACACGTGGTTCAGGGCTTCCTCGGTTTCGCCGTGGGTCCAGTCCTCGACGGCAACAAACGCTTCGTGCAGCAATTGACCCACCGCCACCACGGCCAGCATGGCGCCGAGCACCGGGACGAAAAAACCCGCCACCATCAGCAGATCCATGCCGGCCGACTCGAAGGCATACCAGCGTTTCAGGCGGCTTTTGCGATCTTCATCACGGGTCGGTACCGCAACGATTCGCGAATCAGCGTAGGTCTTGGTCAGCAAGTGCTCGTAGAGCGCCTCGAACGGCGGCTTGTCGATTGCGCGTTTTTCCAGAAAAAGCTCAGCATTTGCATCGAACATCGGTGCCGACAGGCCCTCATCACCCGGCACTGGACGCATCG
>NZ_JAFCXH010000047.1:0-29936 GCF_049898225.1 Pseudomonas sp. DSP3-2-3
GCTGGTAGTCCTCGCCCGAAAGCTCGCGCGGGTCATGTTCGCCCTAATGAAAAACCAAACGGAGTACACCCCAAACTTCATGTCTGGGGGTTGCTCACGAACATAGAATCTCCAACGGGATTGCGTCGGTCCTCGTAGGAGCGAATTTATTCGCGAGGCGATTTTTGGTTCTCGCAGGACCAACGCCTCGCCAACAAGTTGGCTCCTACAGTTCGCGGAGTTCTATCCGGTCTGGGAAGTGAGCAGGTTTTATGCCCTCAAAGTGATTTGCGGAATTGGCTGACAACCTCCGTCCGCTATGCATTCTTGTTGCCTCGGGGTCAGAACCCATAGAGTTCGCCGGTCGTTGCAAATGCTGCGACCGGGCTTGGCGGCCCAGACAGATATAGGCGAAACGAGCGCCCCGCTTTAAGATTGCAGGCGCTTTTTTTTGCGCGTGTGGCACCGTTTTATGACGGGTTGCACGGGGACTCTTTCGGGAGTGCCGGGTCCTATATCTCCGGTCCGCCAACCTTGTGCAATCCGTCACCTTTCCCGCTTGGCGGCGGGAAAACGACGGCTCATCAAGATATAGGAGCTTCCCGATGACCATTCTCAACCCACCACAAACCATCAAAACCCTAGGCACCATCACCTTCTCCACCTGCGGCGAAACCAGGCAGCCGCTGTTCCGCATAAATCCCGAAATTCCTATCGAATCCGCCTTGGAACATGCCTCCAATTTGTTGGCCTGTGTCAGCGAAATCAGCCTCGATAGAGCGTTGGGCGATGCAGGCAAACAGAGTGTCTGGGCTGCGCATTATCTGAGCGAGATGGCAAAGGCGATTGTTGATGATGCGTTGGCGAGCAGCGCTGCGGCTCGATACGCTGAAGGTTGATTCGTACCGGCCTCTTCGCGGGCAAGCCTCGCTCCAACGGAATTTGCGCCGGCCTCGTGGGACCGGATTTATCCGGGAAGGCGGTATTTCTGACGACGAGATGCAGTGAATGAGCCGGCCTCTTCCCGGATAAATCCGGTCCCACGTGTTCGGTGTTTTTTGGGCGACAGCGCCATGTCTGCGAAATCGCCTACCGTTCGCGTGTCGTATTTGGGCTCAGGGAAGTGGCCTCAACGTGATTTGCGGAATCGGCTGACAACCTCCGTCGGTTTTGCATTCTTGTTGCTTCGGGGGCAGAACCCATAGAGTTCGCCGGTCGTTGCAAACGCAGCGACCGGGCTTGGCCGCTCGACTAAACTTCAGGCGCACCAGCGCTAACCATTCGATAAGCAGGCGCTTTTTTTTGCGCCTGCGGCGTCGAGTTATGGCAGCTGTGCGCGGGACATCTTCGGGTGTGCCGGGTACCTGGAGTCCCGGTCGGCCAACCTGCGTACAGCTGTCACCCTGATTTGCTTGGCCGCAAGACGATGACAGCTCCCCAACTCCAGGAGCAGCAAATGAAGCAATCGTTCTCTTCCAATCCACCACAAACCATCAAAACCCTCGGCACCATCACCTTCTCCACCTGCGGCGAAACCAGGCAGCCGCTGTTCCGCATAAATCCTGAAATCCCCATCGAATCCGCACTGGAACATGCTTCCAATTTGTTGGCCTGTGCCAGCGAAATCAGCCTCGACGCGGCGTTGGGCGATGCAGGCAAACAGAGCGTCTGGGCTGCGCATTATTTGAGTGAGATGGCGAAGGCAATTGTTGATGATGCGTTGGCGAGTAGCGCCGCGGCTCGATGCGTCGAAGGTTGATCGTTTGAGCCGATGTGAAGTCGGTGTCTTGAATTCGGAAAAATGGCCGGATGTACCGGCCTCTTCGCGGGCAAGCCGCGCTCCAACGGAGTCGGTGTTTACCGTGATCCTTTAACCTGCAACACAATCTTCCCCACATGCCCGCCCGATTCCATATACGCATGCGCAGCCACCACATCAGTCAGCGGGAATGTCTTGTCGATCACTGGCTTGATTGCGCCGGTCAGCAGATGCGGCCAGACGTCGTGCAGCACGCCGGCGACGATGGCTTGTTTGGCGGTTGCCGAGCGGTCGCGTAGTGAGGTGGTGTGTAGCGCTGCGCGTTTGCCCATCATCTTGCCGAGGTGGATTGGCGCTTCGCGGCCGCTTTGCAGGCCGATCATGACGATGCGGCCGTCGACTGCCAGCGCGTCGATATTGCGCGCCAGGTACGCCGCGCCCATGTTGTCGAGAATCACATCCACGCCGCGTCCTTCGGTGACCCGTTGCACGACTTCGACGAAATCTTCGTTGCGATAATCAATGGCAACCTCGGCGCCCAGTTCCAGGCAGCGTTGCAGTTTGTCGGGTGAACCTGCCGTGGTCAGCACTCGCGCGCCCCATTGTCTGGCCCATTGAATTGCCAGTGATCCGACGCCGCCCGCGCCGCCGTGAATCAGCACGGTTTCCCCCGGCTGCAAGCGACCGATATCGCGCAGGTTCGACCAGAGCGTGCAGGCGGCTTCCGGCAGCGCCGCCGCTTCGAGCAGCGACAGGCCTTGCGGGCAGGGCAGAACATGATCGGCGTTGACTGCAATCTGCTCGCCGTAACCGCCACCGGGCAACAAGGCGCAGACTCGATCACCCACCGTCCAGGTGCTGATGTTTGCGCCAACTTCAGCGATGACGCCGGAGCATTCGATGCCGAGGATATTCTCGCCCTCGGTCTTCATCACATAGGTGCCGCGCCGCTGGAGCAGGTCGGAAAAATTCAGCGCCGTGGCGTGTATGTCGATCAGCACCTCGCCGGGTTTGATGATGGGCGCGGGGCGCTCGACCAGCTGCAATACCTCGGGATCGCCGAAGCGTTCGAAGATGACGACTTTCATGAAAGGGCCTCCGGTTAAAACAAGGCAATTTCGTAGGAGGGAATTTATTCCCGAAGGCGTCAGCGAGCCCAGCACAAATGTGTGGCGCTCGTGCTGACCTTTTCGGGAATAAATTCCCTCCTACAACGTTTATCGCGGGGGAAGCATTACTTCCCGCCGTCGACCATCACTTCGCTGACTGCCTGGCTTTCCAGATTCCATTTCTTGAGGATGGTCTGGTAGGTGCCGTCGCGGATCACGGTTTGCAGGCCTTTGACCAGGTTGTCGCGCACGTCGGTCTTGGCTTTATCGACTGCAAACCCGAAGTGATGCAGGGACAGCGGCTGGCCGATCAGAACGTAAGTGTTGGGTTCCTGGCTGATCAGATACTTGACGTATTCCGGGCCGAGGACCACGGCGGCGAGGCGTTCCTGTTGCAGGTCCAGACGTGCCGCCGAAGCGCCAGCGGTGCCTTGCACGGTAGCCGCAGGTTTACCGGCGGCAACACAATTTGTGTCGTTCCAGGCCATGACTTCCGGGTAGTAATTAGTGGTGCGCGGGGTGCCAATGTTTTTCCCGCAGAACGCTTCCGGCGTCGAGCCCAGGCTGGTGTTGCGCACGGTGGTGAACATCTGCGCGCCGGTTTGCAGGTAATCGACAAACGTCATGTCGGTGCGGCGTTTCGGCAGGTCGGTGATGGCTGTGCCGATCACGTCGATGCGCCCGGTTTTCAGGCTGCTGGTCAGCTGTTCGAAGGTCATTTCCTGATACTTGATCTCGACGTTCATCGCCTTGCCCAACGCATCGAACAAATCAATGTTGAAGCCCACGCTCTGGTTGGTGGCGGGGTCGCGGTAGGACATCGGCGGGTACGTCGCTTCCACGCCAACGTTCAACGTTTCCCGGGCCTGCGCCACGTTGCTCAAGGCTGCGATACCCAAAGCCGCGAACAGCATCGAAGCTTTATTGCTCAAATCCAGCATGGTCAATTCCTTACGTCAGGGATAAGGGCAGCACGGCTTCAAGGGAAGCGCAAAAGATCCAGCAGGTCTTGTAGGTCTGTTTTTTGATCGAGGTTCAGGCACAGCGTGGCGAGGCGTGCGACCTGTACGTCGGGCAACGCACGCGCCGCCAGTGAGCGAAATTTCTCCAGCAACGCCTCATCGCCAATCGGATTGAGCGGGCCACCCAGCGGGGTTTTGACTTGCCGGGATGCGCTGCGGCCGTCCTTGCTGGTCAGCGTCAGGCGCGGTTCATCCAGCGGCGCGAGGGACGCATCGCTGTGCATGCGAATGCGCTGCATGAAGCCCAGAACTTCGACGTCGCCGCGCAGCTTCTCTTCGTAAGCATCCAGCCCGGCGTGGCCCAGCAGGCAACGCACGGCCAGCGCATACGGCAGGCTCATTTGCGAGGCGGCCAGCGTGGCGGTATCCAGACCTGCACACATGCCCACCAGAAACTCGCTGGCGCTGACATCGATGGATTCGATCTGGTCAGCCTTGATGTCCAGCTCGCCAAGCAATTCACCGATGGCATCGATTGCCGAGTGCGTGCCCCGGCAAGCGGCGTAAGGTTTGATCGAGCAGCGGGCAAGTTTCCAGACCACGCCCAGCTCCGCAGTCAGCGCCTGCGGTTGCGCCGTGTCCCGCGCCAGGGTGCGCAGAAATCCGCCCCACACGTCATCGAACACCTGATTCGGTCCGGTCACGCCTTCGCGAGCCAGTAATACCGCAAGCACGCCACCTTCAGCGGGGCGGCCGGCATGCAGCTTCTTGCTGTCGGCGCCGTCATGGATAAACGCCCACAAGCCGCCGCTCATGCTCGCCGCCAGACCCAGCGCCGAAGCGGTCTGCGTGGCGTCCAGTTTGAGCAAGCGAGCGCATGCCGCCGCCGCGCCGAAGACGCCGCAGGTGCCGGTGGAATGCCAGCCGGCTTCATTGTGCGGCGAGTAACCGCCGCACGCTTCGAGCACGCGCCGGGCAACGTCGTAACCGATGACCATGGCGGTGAGCAGCTCCTTGCCACTGGGCATCGGATTGCACAACGGCAGCACCGCCAGCATGGCAGGCACAACGACGGCGCCGGAGTGATCGCAGCCACCGGCATCGTCCAGTTCCAGAGCATGGGCGGCGATGCCGTTGACCAGTGCCGCGTTACGCGCCGACAAACCCTGCTCGGTTCCCCAGATCACCGAAGCGCCGTCGGATTCGGTAGCGTTCATGGCGCGCAGGGTGCGTCGGGTCAACTCGGCTTGCGAGCCTGCGAGCGCTGCGCCGAGCGTGTCGAGAAAGTGCCGCTTGGATTTTTCCACCAGTGGCGCGGGCAGGGCGGCGTAATCCGTCTGAGTGACGAACTGGCTGAGGATGTGCAATGGATTATTCATGATGCCTGGCTCGGACGATGGCGCTCGAAAACAGCGGCGGGGTGATCTTCAGGCAGGCTGTCATGACTCTCGCTCCACCAGTCGGCGACCTCTTCTGCGGTGGCAAACCACACGTCCGGCTGCGCCTTGAGCCAGGTCAGCAGCTCCAGCAGCAAACCGCTGCGGCCAACGGTGCCGAGGGTTTCCGGGTGCAGGCGCATGACGTAGCACAAGCCGAAACGATGGAAGCCCGCGAAGTCCTGCTGCCAGTTTTTCAGCACCTCGGCGTAAGACGCGATGCGCGCCTGGCTGATCGGCACGGCGGGAGCGAGGTTGAAGGCGAAATAAGGTTCGTCTTCCAGTTCGCAGTGCAACGGCAACTCCACCAGCGGCGGGGAATCGACCTGAGTTGCCGGGTGCAGATAAGGCAGATCGTCCCCCGACCAGGAAGACGACCAACTGATGCCTTCGGCGCGCAATGCATCGGCGAAACCCGGCGCGTAGCTGCCCGCTGGCGCACGAAAACCGCTGGGACGTTGCCCGGTCATTTGCGCGATTACATCGCAGCCGCGCTTCAATGAGGCGTGCTGCGCGGCCAGGTCCAGCAGGGAAAAGTCTTCATGACGATAACCGGCGCAGGCAATTTCATGCCCGGCCGCATTGATCGCCTGCACCACCTGCGGGTTCTCTTCGGCGACGATGCCGGGAATGCACCAGGTGGTGGGGATCTGCTGATCGTCGAGCACTTCCAGCAGGCGCTGCACGCCACGGGTGGTGCCGTAGCGCCACACCGACAGGCTCTTGTCGCGCCCGGCAATCGCCGGAACCTGAGTCAGGATGCCGTGAATGTCGTTGTAGTCGATGGTGATGACCACGGCGCAGCGGTACGGCGCGGGCCAGACGGAATTGGCGTCAGTCATGGCGATGCTCCTTGAGCCAGAAACTGGCGACGTCGTTGCACGTGGCAAACCACACGTCCGGATGGCTGTGCATGTGTTCCAGAAAGCGTTCCAGCAACAGGATCCGTCCCGGTTTGCCGCTGATCTTGGGGTGGAACAGCGTGGTCATGCACAGGCCTTCGCGATACGTGCCATCGAACTCGCGGCACCAGTTATCCAGGGTCTGGTCGTAGCTGGCGATGCGGTCCAGACCGGCCGGATAGTTCGGCGCGCGGGTGTAGGCCAGCGAGGCGTAATCGTCCAGTTCCCAGCGGCCGGGAATTTCCACCAGACCGTTTGCCTGGCCGGGAACATCGATGAAATAAGGCCGGTCATCGCCGCGCATGCTGCTCGAATAGGTCACGCCACAGTCCATGAGCAGGGCCGGGGTTTCCGTGTGCCAGTCGCCGGACGGCGTGCGAAAACCGGTGGCGGTGATGCCCAGGTAACGCTTGAAAATGTCGGCGCTGATTTGCATCACTTCGCGCTGGGCCTTGAGGTCCAGGGCGAAAAACGATTCGTGGCGATAGCCGTGATAAGCCACTTCGTGGCCGTGTTCGAGAATGGCCTGGCATTGTCGCGGCCAGTTTTCCACGACCCAGGCCGGGACGAAAAACGTCGCGGGTGTGGCGTGAGCCTTGAGCATGTCCAGCAAGCGGGGCAGGGCGCGATATGGGCCGTAGCCGCCGAAGGTGAAGTAATCGGGTTTTTGCCAGATCGAGCCGTCGAGCATCGCGGCGCCGGTCGGGCCGTCCAGATCGAAGGCCAGGGCTACGCTGGCGCGGGCATTTGCTGGCCAGCGCAGGTCGGTCGTGCCGAGCATGGTTTTCTCCAGTGCGGACTGATTCAAGGCACCCGCCTGCGCGAAGTCAGGCGGGTGTCACGCGGCTCAGGCGGATTACTTCGCGCCGTTGAGGGTCGCTTCGGCCACTGCGCCATCCTTGAGTTGCCACTTGTCGAGGATCTTCGCGTAGCTGCCGTCCTTGATCATGTCGTTGAGGGTGGCGATGATCGCCGCGCTCAATTCAGGGTTGTTCTTGGCCACGCCCAGACCGGTCAGCTGACGCGCCAGAGTGCCGCCGATGACTTTGAATACGCCCGGCTCCTGGCTCTGAATGTACGGCAGGGTTTCGCTGCCTTGCACGGCGGCATCCAGACGTCCCTGACGCAGTTGCGCACGGGCATCGGCGCTGCCTTCGGTGCCGATCACGACGATGGCTGGCTTGCCTTTGGCGACGCAGTTGACGTCACTCCACTTGGCGATTTCCACCGGGAACGTAGTGCGACGGCTGGTGCCGATTTTCTTGCCGCACATGTCGTCGATTTCCTTCAGATCCTTCTGGGATTCGAGGGTGTAGAACTGCGGGCCGGTGCTGAAGTAGTCAACGAAGTCGACGGTCTTCTGGCGCTCCGGCGTATCGGTCATGCCGGACATGACGATGTCGATACGGTTGGTCGCCAGACCGCTGACCATTTGTTCGAAGGCGGTTTCCTGCCAGCGGATTTCGATGCCCAGGCGCTTGCTGATTTCCGTGCCCAGATCGTAATCGATGCCGGTCAGTTTGTTGGTGGCCGGATCCTTGAAGTCCATCGGCGGATAGTTCGGGGCGATGCCCGCCGAAATGTAGCCTTTTTCGGTGATGGATTTTGGCAACACGTGAGTGTCTGCTGCCCAGCTCGAAACCGAAATCAGGGCGGACAATACGGCGGTAGCGGTAAGTGCGAAAGTTTTCACATCGACATCCTCAAAAAGGCGGTTGGTTTCAGTTCAGAACGGCAGCAATAAAATCTTGAGTGCGCGGGTTGCGCGGGTTCATCAGCACATCTTCCGGCGCGCCGGTTTCGATGATCTGCCCGGCATCCATGAACACCACGCGATTGGCAACTTCGCGAGCAAAGCCCAGCTCGTGCGTCACCACCACCATGGTCATGCCGCTCTTGGCCAGGTCACGCATCACCGACAACACTTCGCCGACCAGTTCAGGGTCGAGTGCCGAAGTCGGCTCATCGAACAGCATCAATTTCGGGCGCATGGCCAGGGCGCGGGCGATGGCGACGCGCTGTTGCTGGCCGCCGGACAGCTCGATGGGATAGGCGTTGGCCTTGGCTTCCAGACCGACGCGCTTGAGCAATTCAAACGCCAGTGCGCGGCATTCTTCCACCGGCTGGCGCAAGACCTGCACCGGGCCTTCGAGGATGTTGTCCAGCACGGTCATGTGCGCGAACAGGTTGAAGCGCTGGAACACCATGCCGGTCTTCAGCCGCTGTTTGGCGATCTGCTTGTCGCTCAGCTCGATCAGCTTGTGGCCTTCGGAGCGAAAACCGACGATTTCGTCGTCGACCCACAAACCACCGGCGTCGACTTTTTCCAGCTGATTGATGCAACGCAACAGCGTGCTTTTGCCGGAGCCGGACGGGCCGATGATGCACAGCACCTCGCCGTGGGGGATTTCCAGATTGACGTTCTTGAGCGCCTGGAAGTCGCCGAAGAACTTGTTCACGTCTACTGCCTTGACGATGTTCAGCATGATCAGCCTCCTCGGCTCAATTACGTTTGCCAGCGCCACGGGCGAAGCGTTTTTCCAGTCGCGCCTGACCCAGGGTCAGCACGGTCACCACCGCCAGATACCAGATGCCGGCGACGATCAGCAGCTCCATGACCCGGGCGTTGGCGTAGTAGATGTTCTGGGCGTTGTGCAGCAGTTCCGAGTACTGGATGACGCTGGCCAGACTGGTCATTTTCACCATGCCGATGAACTCGTTGCTGACCGGCGGAATGATGATGCGCATCGCCTGAGGCAGGATGATCCGGCGCAGCGCCTGCAAGCGCGGCATGCCGATCGCCTTGGCCGCTTCGTACTGGCCGCTGTCCACCGACAACAGACCGGCACGCACCACTTCGGCGGTGTAGGCGCCCTGGTTGATGCCCAGGCCCAGCAGCGCGGCGGCGAATGGAGTGATCACTTCGACGGTCTTGAACTCGAACAGACCGGGAATGCCCAGAGTCGGGAAGATCAGCGCCAGGTTGAACCAGAGCAGCAGCTGCAAAATCAGCGGCGTGCCCCGGAACAGCCAGGTGTAACTCTGTGCCACGTAACGCAGCAGCGGGTTCTGCGACATGCGCATCACCGCCACTATCACGCCGAGCACGACCCCGAGCACCATGGCCAGAATCGACATGGTGATGGTGTTCAGCAGGCCGAACATGATCGACTCGGCAGTCAGGAACTGCGCAACGAACGACCATTCGATGTTGCCGTGAATGAACGCCTGAACCAGACCGATCAGCAGCACCACAATCAATGTGGCGGCGGCGTAACGGCCGAAGTAGCGGCGCGGGACGACCTTGTAGGCCGAGATGTCGTACTTGGCGGCGAGCGACACGCGCTCGTCTTTGCCTGGGGCTTGAATCTGTGCCATGTGCCTTGCTCCCGGTGTTGGTTTAGCCGCGCGGACCGGCATAGTCGAGGGCCCATTTTTCCTGGGCGATCAACTGCTGCTTGAAGCGCTCGATCTGCTCGGCAACGCGGACCGGCGAAGTCCCACCCCAACCGCTACGTGCGGCCAGTGCGGCTTCCAGGGTCAATGCGTCGAGCACTTGCGGCGTGAGGCGCGAATCGGTGTCAGCCAGTTGTTGAGTAGTGAGTTCGTCGAGGCCGATGTCGTTCTCTTCGCAGAGTTGCACCAGCTTGCCGGTGATCTCGTGAGCTTCCTTGAACGGCACGCCGCGCACCGCCAGCCAGTCGGCGACTTCGGTGGCCAGGGTGAAGCCCAGTGGTGCCTGACGCAGCAACTCGTCGGCGCGTACTTTCATGGTCTGCACCATGCCAGCGAAGGCGGGCAGGACCAGATGCACGGTTTCCAGGCTGTCGAGAATCGCGTGTTTGTCTTCGCTCAAATCGCGGTTGTAGGACAGCGGCTGGGCCTTGAGCACCGCAAGGATGCCGGTCAGGCTGCCGATCAAGCGACCCGACTTGCCACGCGCCAGTTCGGCGATATCCGGGTTCTTTTTCTGCGGCATGATCGAGCTGCCGGTGGCATAGCCATCGTCCAGTTCAACCCAGCGGAATTGGCGGGAAGTCCACAGGCAGAATTCTTCGGCCAGACGCGAAATATTGATGCCCAGCATGCTGCTGCAAAACAGGAATTCGGCAACGTGGTCGCGGCTGGCAACGGCGTCGATGGAGTTCTCGCACGGCCCGGCGTAGCCCATCTCGGCGGCCGAACGCTGCGGGTCGCGAGCAATGGCCGAACCGGCCAATGCGGCGGCGCCCAGCGGCGACAGATTGAAGCGTTTGTCCCAGTCCTGCAGGCGTTGAATGTCGCGATGAATAGCCTGGGCGTGAGCCATCAAGTGATGGGCGAACACGATTGGCTGAGCCTGTTGCAGGTGCGTGAAACCCGGCGCGATGGTGTTGATGTGTTGCTCGGCCTGGGACACCAGTGCCTTCTGCAATTCGAGGATTGCCAGGGTCATGACCCGGACCTGATCACGCAGGAACAGGCGCATGTCGTTGGCCGACTGATCGTTGCGCGAACGACCTGCGCGCAGCTTGCCGCCCAGAGTGCCGAGGCGCTCGGTGAGCAGGCGTTCGATGAAAGTATGCACGTCTTCATCGGCGGCAATCGGCTCGATGGAGCCGGCGGCGAAATCTTCGTCGATGCTGCGCAGGGCTTCGATGATGCGCGCGGTTTCGGCGGCGTCGAGCAACCCGGCGCGGTTCAGTTCGTTGGCGTGGGCCTTGGAGCCAGCGATGTCATACGGCGTCAGGCGGAAATAGGCTTTTGGAGATCTGGACAGGTTGGCCATGGCTTCGGCCGGGCCGGATTTGAAGCGGGCTCCCCAAAGACGATCAGTAGCATCAGACATGTAAATTCTCCGTTGGCACGTGGATTGCTCAAGCACTTTCAAGCGATGTGAAGATCGCCGGGTTGTAGACAGGTGAGCAATGGAAGTTTGTTTTCAATCAATAATGAATCGATTCGATGGGAGGGATGCTAGGAAAAATCAACAAGCGGGGAAATGTTTTAAATGACAAGTCAACTTACTGAAAGTGGAAACCTGCCCAGGCGAAGTGGTGATGTGGCGATTTCAATGGCCAGTGCCATGGACTTGAAACTGTTCAAGGTTTTTCGGGCGGTGGTTGAATCAGGAGGGTTTACCGCAGCACAGGTAGAACTCAATATCAGCCTGGCCGCTATCAGCAAACAGATATCGGATCTTGAAATTCGCCTGGGCATGCGTTTATGTACGCGCGGGCGGGAAAAGTTCTGCCTTACAGAACAAGGCAAGATTATCTACGAAGCCAGTCTGGACCTGTTCATGGCCCTGGACAACTTCCGAGATCGGCTGGGGAATGTGCGTGGCGAGTTGCTCGGTGATTTGAATATTGCGGTCATTGATAACACCGTTTCAGATCCGGACTCGCCACTGGTTGAAGCCCTGAAAGCCTTGCAAAACAAGGCTCCGAAGGCCAGGGTGCGGTTGAATGTGGCACCCCTGGACGAGATTGAACAAGGCATTCTAAAAGGCCGCTTCGCCGTCGGCATTGTACCGGTGTACAGCGGCAAAGATGACTTTCAGGTCATTGCGTTGTATGACGAAACTTCGGAGCTTTATTGCTCGTACAATCATCCGTTTTTCGCCATGGCTGATGAGGATATCGACGAAAAGTGCCTCGCTGAAGCGGAGTTTGTCGAGCACGCTTATGCCGTGCATACATCAAAGCCAAAGCTCCTTGGATTGCGTAACGTGACCGCCGTTGCAACTCAGGTAGAAGCGGTGGCTATTCTGATCAAGACCGGGCGTTATCTGGGTTACTTGCCCACGCATTGGGCCGCAAGTTACGTTGATCGCGGCGATATGCGCTCCGTAATGGCGCAGAAATACAGCATAGCCACACCCTTCAAATTGTTGTACAGGCAACAGGTGCCACGTAACCCGTTAGTGGATGTTTTCCTGCAAATCATGCAGGAAAGTTCAGGCGTTAGTAGTGTCGGGTAATAACTTCACAATAAATGCACGGCAACGGTGCAATGTTGCGTATATCGGTAACAAGTGCACCTTATTTGCCCATCAGGCTACCTTTGGCTTCTCCTGAACAGCCTCGCGCAGCTTGTGCAGGAAAATCGATTCGGCCTTGGTCAGGCGTTGGTCCAGATTCCACATCAGATTGATATCCACCGAACCCACCCCAGCTTGCGGCGGCAGACGCCATAAGCGGCCGGCCTGCAATTCGTTCTGACAGATGTGCTGCGGCAGACAGGCAATGCCGAAACCCGCGAGCACCAGGCGCAGAATTTCCTGAGTGTTGGCCGACGAGGCGACGATCTGTCCGGTGAGTTCGTGATGGTCACGAAACTCGGCCAGCGACGACAGCGTGCCGCCCAGCAAGTCCCCGGTAAAAATAATCAGCTGCTCGTTGCGCAGATCCTCAAGGATCAAATCTTCGCGGCCGAACAGCGGATGCAGATCACTGCAATAAAAGGCGTAGTGCTCCTGGGTCAGGCATTGCTGACCGAGCCAGACGGGTGCGGCGCGATTGACGGCCAGGCCGAAGCTCGCGGTTTTCTGCGACAGGGCGCTGAGGATCGCCTCGCTGGACTGCACGTCAATTTCCAGCGTGATGCCCGGATAGTCACGATGCAGCTGGGCGAGAAATTTGTCGTACACCGCGCAATGAATGCCGCTCACAGTCAGCAGCCGAACCTTGCCGACGATCTGCTCGGACGTCCGCTCCAGCGCAGCGTCCAGCTGAGTGAAATGCCCCTGCACGTCAGCGGCCACGCGCAGGGTTTCGATGCCTGATTGAGTCAGCAGAAAACGCGGCCCCCGCCGCTCGATCAACGCCGTGCCCAATTGCTCTTCAAGACGCTTGAGCGCCTGGCTGACCGCAGGCTGCGACAGGTGCAGGCGCGCGGCCGCACGACTGATGCTCAGTTCTTGAGCAACCACTTGAAAGGTGCGCAGCAGATTCCAGTCCAGCCGTTCACCCAAGGGTCTGGAAGACGGGCGGATCGGCGTTGCCTGGCTGGTGGTTTGGGTCACTTCGCGGCCTTTATTGGTGAAAAAAATAATGAATATAAGCAATCGCACATTGTGCTGGTTTGGCATTTGCTCTTAAAAAGACTGCACGAAACACGCCATGACCTTTTTTGATGGTAAGCACCATGTCCTCTTCTGCACGCACCACGACGTTGCCGCTGCACATGTCCGAATCAGAACGCGATGCGCGCTGCGAGCTGGCGGCGCTCTATCGTCTGCTAGCGCATTTGCGCATGACCGATTTGATCGACACGCATATTTCCCTCCGTGTGCCAGGCGAGGCCGGACATTTTCTGATCAACCGCTACGGCACGCTGTTCGAACGCATGACCGCCAGCCAACTGGTGAAGATTGATGGCCAGGGCAATGTCGTGGATGAGTTCTTCCCCAATCATCGCGTCAATCGTGCCGGCTTCGTGATCCACTCGGCGATACACGCGGCGCGCCCTGACGCGCATTGCGTGATTCATACCCACACCGCAGCGGGCATGGCGGTGTCGGCGCAGGCAGCAGGTCTGTTGCCGCTGAGCCAGCATGCGCTGAAATTTTATAACCGCCTGAGTTATCACACCTACGAAGGGATCGCCACGGACACCGCCGAGCGCGAGCGTCTGGTGGCAGATCTGGGCAGCACCAGCGCGATGATCTTGCGCAACCACGGTTTGCTGGTCACTGGGGGATCGGCGGCCGAAGCGTTTTCCAATATCTACTTTCTGGAGCGTGCCTGTCAGGCCCAGATTCAGGCGATGGCGGGCGGCACGGCGCTGGTTCAGCCTGACCCGCAAGTCTGCGAACACACCGCGCAACAGTTCGAAGCCGACGACTCCGAGGGCATTACCGAACTGGCCTGGCAAGCAGCGCTGACTATGATCGATGCGCAACGCAGCGAATATTGCTCATGAAGCCTCTGGTATTGCTGGGCACCGGCAATGGTCTGGGGCGCGTTCGGGAAATGCTTCTGGCCCGCGAGCCGCGACTGACCATCCTCCGGCCAGACGATGCCGATGCGCAACAGGCAGAAGTTGCCCTGTGCTGGAATCCGGCGCCCGGTAGCCTGGGCATGTATCCGCACTTGCGGCTGATCCATTCCATCGCGGCCGGAGCCGATCAGATTTTCAAGGACCCGAGTCGTGATCCGCAGATTCCGGTCTGCCGGATCGTCGATCCGGATCATCGCTTGGGTATGGTCGAATATGTGCTTTGGGGGGTGCTGCATTACCACCGGGGTTTTGATCAAGTCCTGAAAAACCAGGCATGGGTGTTCTGGGATCGCCCGGCACAGCGAGCGGCCAAACAGACCAAAGTCGGCGTGATGGGGCTGGGTGAACTGGGTCGAGCGGTTGCGTCGCAATTGGCCGCACTGGATTTCGATACGCGTGGCTGGGCACGACGTGCGCAGCAGATCGAAGGCGTGGCAACCTTTCAGGCTGGCGAGATAAAAGCTTTTTTGAGCGGGCTGGACATTCTGATCTGTTTGTTGCCCCTCACCACTGAGACCGTCGGCATTCTCGGCGAAGAAACTTTTGCGCAAATGGCAACCGGTTCGGTGGTGATCAATTGTGGTCGTGGCGAACACTTGATACGCGATGATTTGTTCGCCGCGCTGGACAACGGTCAGTTGCGCGGCGCGTTGCTGGACGTATTCGAGCAGGAACCGTTACCCGTTACCGATTCATTCTGGCGTCACCCACAGATTTGCGTAACGCCACACATTGCGTCGTCCGCCTCCTACGAAGTTATCGCCGGGCAGATCCTGGACAATCTGGAGCGTCTGCAGTCGGGAACACCATTAGCGAATGAGATAAATCCGGAACAAGGTTATTAAGCAATCTGGAATGCAATTCGTTGGAGATTCTATGTCTGGGGTCAACCGCCAGGCGCCGCAGATGTATTGTCTGAACCGACGCCTTCCCGGCTAAAGCCGGTCCCACTGGATCGCGCTGATTGTGTGGGACCGGATTTATCCGGGAAGACGGCATTCCAGTAGACGCAAATACAGCGGCTGTACGTCCTATCGTGAATGTTGCGTAGATCCGTTGGAGCGAGGCTTGCCCGCGAACATAGAATCTCCAGCGATAAACCGTTTGTTCACGTTTTAAACAGTCATCCAATAAGAAATGCCATCGCGAATGTATTGGCGAGCTACACACTTTTTTGAACTGCCAATAACTTTCCCGTCGCCCAACGAAGGTGTCGGGATGCGATAACCAACGGAGCAGCTGTAATGAATGTGAATAAATTGAGCGTCCTCGCCCTGGCGATGGCGGCAGGCACTGTGCAACCTGTTTTTGCTGAATCCCAGGCGGATGCAACCGGATTTGTCGAAGGATCGAAGTTGAGCGTCAAGGCGCGCAACATGTACATGAACCGTGATAACCGCGCCAGCAACGCAACCCAGGCTTACGGAGAAGAATGGGCGCAAGGTTTCATCGGCAGTTTCGAATCCGGTTTCACCCAGGGCGTGGTCGGTTTCGGTATCGACGCATTGGGCCTGTACGGTTTGAAGCTGGACACCGGTGATGGCCGTACCGGCGGCGGCACTGGCTTGCTGGAGCAAGACAGCAGCGGCGCGAAAGACAACTACGGCTATGCCGGCGCAGCGGTAAAAATGCGCGTCTCCAAAACCGTCGCCAAGTTCGGTGACCAGTACGTCAACAACCCGGTATTCGCCACTTCAGACAGCCGTCTGCTGCCGGAAACCGCCCAGGGCCTGTTGATCACCAGCAATGAAATCGACAACCTGACGCTGCAAGGCGGCCACTTCACCGCGTTGAAAAACCGTAACCAGAGCAACCATGACAGCGCTGGCCTGACAAGCATCAACTTCGGTGGCGGTCTGTACAAATTCAACAAGAATCTGTCCAGCAGCCTGTACTACTCGGACGTTGAAGATTACTGGCGCAAATATTACGGCAGCCTGACCTACGCCCTCGCGTTGACTCCGAATGATGTCGTGAAGTTTGACTTCAACGCGTACGACACCAAAAGCGTCGGCAAGGAACTGGGCGGTGATCTGGACAACACCATCTGGAGTCTCACCGCTGGTTACACCATTGGCGCGCACACCTTCCAGATCGGTCGTCAGCAAGTTAACGGCACCGGTGACTACAAGTACGGCGTTGACGGCAACAGCACCGTTTTCGTCGGCAACTCCATTCAGTATTCCGACTTCAACTACGCCAACGAAAAATCCTGGCAGGCCCGTTACGACATCAACATGGCAACTTATGGTGTGCCGGGTCTGACGTTCCTGGCGCGTTACATCAAGGGTGAAGACTTCACTACGGCTACCGGCGACAACGGTAAGGCGTGGGAGCGCGATATCGACGGCAAATACGTGGTTCAGGCCGGCCCGGCCAAAGACCTGAGCCTGCGGGTACGTCACGCCAGCTATCGCAGTTCGGATCGCGGCGGCGAAATCGACGAAGTACGGGTCATCGTCGAATATCCGCTGAGCATCCTGTAACCCGTTTCGATTTCCCCGTCGAAATCAAAGCTCACTCCGGGCATCCTGGAGTGGGCTTTTTCGTTGCGGCAGTGGTGTCGGCCAATCGCGCGGCCGGAATTCCTGTCCGCTTTTAAGCAGTGCCTCCCGGGCCGTCAGCGGTGGTGTCCAGTCGAGCAACTGTTGCGCCTTGCTCGAATCAACGACCAGCGAAGCACATAACGTCGAATACATGGCTTGTTTGCCGATCATTCTCGCCCCCCAACGCATCAGCCAATCAGGCACCGGTAATAACCGTGCCTGGCCTCCCATACTTGTGGCGAGTTCACTGACTATCTGTGACGTCGACATATCCACGCCATCTGAAACCAGAAACAGTTCATTGGCGGCGGCCGGATGTTCAATACACAGCGCGATGAAGTCCACCAGGTTTTCCAAGGCAATCATGCTGCGCTTGTTATTGATCAAGGCAAATGGCATCGGCACGCCGGACGCGACCCACTGCAACAGGCGCGGGAAGTTGCGCGGCGCGTGGGCGGCATAAACCAGCGGCGGCCGAATAATGACGAACTCCATGCTTGTGTCGGCAAGCAAAACCTTCAGTCCACGTTCGGCCTCCAGCTTGGAACGCGCATAGTCGTCCTCCGGCGCAGGAACAGATTCTTCGGTGAAGGGGGCGTGGGTGGTGTGCGAGCCATTGACGCCTACGGAACTGATGAAGATGAACCGTTTGGCCCCGGCTGCCAGCGCTTGTTGGGCGAGGGCCAGCGTCCCTTCGACATTGGTTAGCCAGAGTTGATCCAGCTGGCTGATGCCAGGGCCGGCGGGTGTCTTGAGATGGGCGGCGACATGAACGACGACATCGACGCCTTGCAGCGCTGCCGACCAATCGGTTGTTGCGCAGCAATCGCCCACGCAAATCAACGGGGCAACGGATGGGGTGGAGTGCAGGGAGCGTGTTGTGCCTGAAACCTCGTAAGTCGTCTCGGCGGTCAATTTCGCCAGTAACGCCTTCCCGATATAACCGGTTCCACCCGTGACAAGTATTTTCATAATCATCCTGAAATAATCAAATATTAGGTCCGGAGCCCGGCGCGTTGCAGCTCGCGGGCACTCTGATTTACGGGGAGAGGTTAGTCGTTGTTAAAGAGGTTAGATTTTTTTTAGCGCAACTGTCTAGCTCGCTAATGAACTGCTTTCAGGTTTTTATCAGTAAGTTAACAGGTATTTGTTGAGAGTTTGGCGGTGCAGAAGATAATTATCTTGAATATCAACTGCATAAGGTGAGAAGTGAGTGTCCGGTAGTGAGTGCTGTCACCATTAAGAATGGATCGATAGTGTAACTTCAGTGATACATGTAAATTTGCGGATTCGCTGCGGGCACAGAAAAAACTGCTCTCTGCACCTGCGTCGAAGGGCTTGCTCAGACGATGCTCACTCAGGCGAAGACAAAATACTTGCGTACCGTCTCGACGACTTCCCAGATGCCTTTCATTCCCGGCTCAACCACAAAGATGTCACCGGCCCGCAAATGGATCGGGTCCATGCCGTCCGGCGTGATGATGCAATAGCCTTCCTGGAATACCGGTTTCATGCGCACTATTGACACTGCCCAAATTCATGCCAGCCTATGGACTTCTCGTAGGAGTATCGCATGGCTCGAATCGAATACATTAAGCTCAGTCTCAAACGCGACGAAGGTGAAAACCTAGCCAACCTTGAGAATTATGAAGTAATAGAAAACGTGCCCCAGGCCTATTGGTTAGACGGATCACCATGGCATGAGGCAAATCTGTGGTTCCTTCATCTAGGTCGAGCGGTCCAGCTGAAGATGAACGCCATCGCTACTTTGCATGCTTATGCGACCTCTCTAAAGCTATATATGGTGTTTTTAGAAAAGGAAAGCGTTGACTGGTTGTGTTTTCCTGAAAAATGGAGCGGTAATGTTCTTCTGCGTTATCGTGGTTACCTTATAGGATTACGTCAAGACGGCAAGTTAGCTTCGTCAACTACTAAACGCCGTATGAGCGATATCCTCCTCTTCTATACCTGGGTCATGAATGAAAGGCTGTTGAGTCCGTCGCGCGCACTGTTTGAAGATAAAACAGTGGTTAGGTACGTTGACGCATACGCAGGATTCAAAAAAGCACTAACGATTAAAGTAAAAAGTTTGTCAATTCCCGACGCTCGCAACCGTAATGGGTTTGAGGATGGCTTGAGGCCAGTCAGCAAATTGCAAAAGGAAAGAATTTTAGAGGTCGCCAGAAATAGTTCAAGTGAAGAATTGTATCTGATGTTGTTAGTGGCATTCTCTTCAGGTTTGCGTTTGGGATCAGTCTGCGATCTAAAAGAAAAAACGATTACAAATGCACTGAGGGGCGTGGGTGAAAATGATCTGTTCGCATATTTGCAAGTTGGTCCTAATGTTGAGGGGGCGCCAGTAAAAACTAAATTTGATAAAGAAGGGCGAATAATTATGCCTTTGATCGTCTTGCGTAAGATCAAAGATTACATGATTTCGATAAGGCGGATTGAGCGCCAAGCTAAAGCAAGCCCTCAAAATAAGAATATTATTTTCCTGAATCGCTTTGGACGGCCATATGTTAGAGGGGGAAACGACAAAAGCAGCGTAATAAATGTGGAAATATTTCGCCTTAAAAAATGTGCAAAACTTAAAGGTTATGATTTCCGTGGTTTCAAGTTTCATCGGGCTAGAGCGACCTTTGCTAGTGAAGTAGCTGCAACAGGTCTGTCAGCCTACGGTATAGATAAAATTCCTATGGTAATAGGGTTGGTACGTAATCTTCTGATGCATACGAAAGAAGAAACGTCTCTGGCATATATAAGCTTTGTTTTGGAAGAGAACTTGATGAGCGAGTGGGCTGATTTGTTTTTTTCTAAGCATGTCATGACGGGGGCTAGCGACCGTGTGCTTTGAGCTCCCTGACTTGACATTCCCATTGAAGCACTACAGCGCTCATCATGTACCTCATGATTTACAGGTTTTTTTATATCCTGGGGCCTCCAAGCTAAAAGAGAGGGAGTTGCATCGGTGTCTAACCGCGGGAGCGCTGGGTACGCCGGAAGTTGGCCGGCTGGAGCTGGTGGAGGGTTTGCATGATTTTTTATTGGCTATGACTGTAGGTGGTCTCTCAGTTAGAACATTCAGCGCTCATTATAAAAGCTTGAAAGTATTTATTTCATATGTTGATGCTGTGGAGAGGCCGCTAAGTATTCAAAGTGTAGAGGGTCTATTTATCGCTTGGGCTAATGATATTTCGCAACAGCTGCAGCGAAAAGTCATTACTAAGCATACAGCGTCCTATTGGACTGCTAAGGTGGCAAAATCTTTAGAAGGTATTCTGAATATTACGTCTCGCATGCTTCTAGAGAAAACACGGTTGGGAAAAACGAAAGGTAGCCACCCTGGTTTTTCTGTTTCTGCAAAGTATAAGACTTTTGAAGAAACACGGGCTTTTGTTTCTGACTTGCTAGACCTGATTAATATTATGTCATGGGAAGAATTCCCGGTCCCGCTCCCGCTCCGATTGACAACAGAACTAAGTGATAGGGTAGAGTTTTATCGTGGAGGCAACGGGCGTACTGATGTCATAGATAAAATTGATGAAGTTGGATTAGTGCAGGCAACCATGGCGGGGAACCTGCAAAGTGACCGAACCTTCATGAATCTTCGATTGTTCTGTGAGCTGCACTACTTTATTTTCTATACGGGGGCAAATCTCAGTGATGTTATGAAATTGGAATTTGCTAGCGTCCAGGGTTGGATCGAACAAAATGGTAGGCGTTTCCGTACCTATAAAAATAGAAAGGGGGGAGAGGTCTGTTACAAAATTTACGAGAAGTTTGTAGAGCACTATGAATTATATGTAAAGTTTAGGGCGGTGGTCGTAGGTAGACGGCCATCATTGCTGTTGTTTCCGTTTATCAAGGACGACAATGAGCATCAGTCCGATGAGTTTCAAGCGAGTCCATTACGTTTCCTTCTGCGAAACTTAGGTCGCCCTTATATTTCTCCTGGAAAAATTCGCAACTACTTACTCAATGACGTTTTTGAATTTACAGGAAGCTTGGTGCTGGCAGCGGGTGCCGGACAGCACGATGTTAAAACCTTCGTTAGATCTTATATGCAGCCCAATTTGGAGGTCGCTGCGAGTCAGTGGACGAAGTTTTTTGCTAAAGTAGACGAGTCTCTACGTTCCGTGGCGCCGGGTCGCTGCAACTCATTAAAACCAATAAAAATACCTGAGCTGGCGCACCTAGGTGCGGAGCCAAACTGTTCTAATTCGGCAGGGTGCTTATTTTGTGAGCAGTATCGAGGCTCCGTAAGCTTCGACTATATATGGTCGTTATTGAGTTATCGGAAAATAAAAGATAGTGAAGGATTTGTAGAGGGACACGGCGGAACGCTTGGTGCATTATCCTCCGTTCAATCAGTGCTATACAGAGTTGACCAAATAATTGAAGAGTTTCGGAGTCAAAACGACACTACGGAACAATTTTATCAGGATGCTTTATCTCGGTGCGTCAGTGACGACCATCATCCTGCATGGGCGGGTTATTTAGAACTTATGGACTTGATATGAAATCGGAGTATTTTAATAATATTATTCACGATAGCATCACAGATGCAAGCCACAGCTACAAGTTGACTAGTTTTCCACCGTCTGATGATTTTCCAATGGTGACAGATTTTGACGGTGCAGTGATTAGCCGGTACGGGGATGCATATTATGATTATTCTATAATTTGTGGTCAGTCATTTAGGATAAATTTTACAAATTCGAAAAAGACAGTGTTTCCGATAGCGCATGAAAGCTTCAACTTTCTTAGATTGTTTACAGCGTACTTGCAGTTTGGTGACGTTGGTAGCCTGTCCCCAACGGCAATGAATGTTCATATTTCTTGTTTAAAAGCTATTATCCATTTTTGTGAAACTAAAAATATTCATTTTTTAGAGCTATATCGATATCCGCTCGTTCAGGAAGATCTGGTCCGGTGGTATAAGCTTAAGTCTCCATCCAGTATATATACGCTGTTTAATACGCTGCAAAAGATCAATGTTGGGCACCTAACGCTAGGGTTTAATATTCTGGACGGCGAGAGCCTTGCTAAGCTGCTCGAATATAAAAATATTGAGCACGAGTCGATTCAAACAGCTTACATTCCCTTTAGGATCTGGAATTATCAGCTAAGCCGATTGAGTCATTTTTTGCAAAGATATATAGATCATCAAGATATATTTGAGCAAATGTTTGACGAAATTCTTGAAGCTTATGTACAAAACTGTGGGGATGTAGAGTCGGCAACAAGGTCTGGAACGGTTGGGCGTCGATCGCCGTTCTGTAAAAAGAACTCTAAGTCTAAAGTTTATTTAGGGTCTTTCTCAGACTACGCGAGGACAATGAATGTTCTAGACATTATTTCTGAGTTGATTTACCCACCACTAGCGGGCGACATAACGCATTACGCCGGAGCTAAACCATTCGGAAGATATTTAAATGCGTTATCTTTCATAGGTCAGATATTGCTAATAAATCTGAGCGGTATGCGCGTTTCTGAAGCCGCAGGTTTACGTAGTGATGCTTTTTACGGGGATGTAATCAACGGAGAAGAAGTTTATTTTTTAAAAGGGGCTACGAAGAAAACGCTGCGTGATGATAATGCGTTGTGGATTACTTCAGAGTTTGCTCGGAAGGCGATTATCGTGATGACTTCAATTTCAAAGCTTAGAATGAAGGTTGCATCCTTAGATTCTCGTATTCCTAAATCATTAGATGAAATTTCCAATCCTTACTTGTTTATATATGGGTACGAACCGTGGCTTCCATCAAAGAAGATTAGTTCTGAGAGGGGAATGAGTATTCGCTCTTGGCTGAATTATAGTCAGTGGAGGCAGCGATGTCCTGGTCTTTTTGACGAAGAATCAATTTCAATAACTTCTGCCGACCTTAATGAAGCGCTTTTAGTAACACCAAGTTTGGCTTTAGAAAAATTCGGCATCGGTCAACCATGGCCATTTGCATATCATCAGTTGCGGCGAACCTTATATGTCAATGCGAGTGAGTCTGGTTTTGTTTCCGAGTATTCTGGGCAGTTACAGCTTAAACATTACTATCTTAGCATGACGAGGCATTATGGAAGAAATTACTCAAGTTTAGAGCTGAATCGTGGGGTTGGTGATGAATTTTTTGTTGCGTTGCACAGGCAGTTGGCTAGTGCGGCGATAAATTTAAATGAAGAAAACTATGTCTCACTGCTTTCAGAGAAGCATAAACAATCTGTTTTAGAGTTTTTACAGGATAAAGATGTGACGAAGCTGCTGAGGCTTGTCAAAGAAGGAAAATTTAGTTTCCGTAAAAATTTTTTAGGGCTATGCTTTTCAACGTCGCCTTGTCAGTATGGCGGATTTGATAATATTGTGAACTGTGCGACTTGTACTGAGGGGTTGGTTGATAAAAGGAACCTTTCAAAACTGGAAAGATTTATTAAAATTGTTGAGTTTGAGCTTGAACACGAACGTGCCGAGTCCCCGCGTTTCGAAAGTCTCCAAGCTCAATGTAAAGTAGCTGCAAATGCCATTGAGGTAATCAACATTGGATAATCATGAGTTAGGTCGTGCGGAAATGCTTTTCAGAGCAGCGTTCGAGCGTTTGAAGGGTGACGAGCCTGTGGTTCTGCCGCGGGGCACGGCAGTGTCCCAGAACAACGTGGCCAAAGAGGCTGGTCGAGATCCTTCAGCATTGAAGAAGGATAGGTATCCGCATCTGATCACAGAGATCAAGGAGTACGTAGCCGATGCAACATTGCTCAAGCCTGAGTCTCCAGGCCGACGGCTGAAGATCGCGAGGCAACTTCAAAAAGACCTCAAGGAGCGCGTCGCATTACTGGAAGCTGATAGGGACCTCGCACAAAGCTTATTGGTGCAGGCACACGAGTCCATCCTAGCCCTGGCAAAAGAGAACGAAAAGCTGAAAGCTCAGCTACCGCCGTCCAATGTCTCTGATCTCAGCGTGCACCTAGGGCATCCACGTCCGGAAGCCCGTAAATGAGTCAAGGTAGGCTAAGAATTCCTGCGCTGAACACGGCGATTAGATGACAGTTTTCGATAATATCGCCCGTTCCCTGCTGGTCACATGCAAGCCAACCCAATGCAATCGATGGACAAAGATGTGCAAATTATTGGGCAGGTCGAATGCAAGTGTCCGCTCAAGTGGCGTGCGGTCACGTACTCACGACCAACCTTTCTGTGAACTCTCACATTGTGATGCAGTAGTACGAGTTCCCCTCACTCGACGGTACTTATTAAAGCAAGCTGTTACTGAATGCACCCGCCTAGTACTTACCTCTCCGGCCCAGCTAGGAGAAACTCAATTCTGAGAGAACGGTTGATCGGCCGCAAAGCTCGATCGTGAGCCCTGCATTAAATTTTTACAATTAGGATGGCTTGCAAAAACCACTATCCATTAGAGGGACGGGGGTGAGCACCTGCATTTGAGGTAGCAGGCTGGATGGTTCGCATTCTAGACACCGTGCAATCTGATAAAGCTTTTCTACCGTTATGTTTACCTCACCACGTTCGATACGACCCATATAGCTCCGGTCTAGCTTGCACATCAGAGCGAACACGTCTTGCGACACCCGCTTCGCTCTTCTCGCCTCCTTGATATTTTTCCCCAGGGCCTTCGCCAATTCACTCATAGCTGCCTCAACCCTATTGAGGCAGCACTATCAGACGTTTGCGGAAGGATCGGCCACGGACTATAATCCGTATTTTTGTTCGCGGAAAACTAGGTGCCTGCATGAGACATGATTCATTCGAGTTCGACAGGCAGCTGTATGACCTGCTATGCGAGGAGCAAAATCGGGAATTCACGACTCGCCAGCTGCGGGATTCTTTCGCGGCGACCCTTGAGCCGGGCTATGAACTCGGTGCCGTCAGGATCTATGTTTACGAACAGATTCGCCGGCTCATCCGCGCAGGTTGGGTTGCGAAGTCCCCTAAGCTGCGCAAGCGGGGGCAGTTTTTCCGGCTCTTGGAGATGCCAGCACATATTACACTGGTGCTCGTGGCTTCTCGATTCACACGTACCGCTAACCCCACTGCAGAGTTGGCCGAAAGATCCCACAGCAGCGAAAATGTAGTAGCGGGGCAATCAGCTCTTGGTAATGCGGGTGACCACGATCGCATCGAGGAAATGCTAAAGGAGGCTCGCCTCGACCTCCTATCTTCAATGGGTGAGACAGAGCGGTACAAGCAGCTATTTGAGGAAATTCCCCATTTAAAATCTCGATTAGAAAGTGCGTACCTTGAGGTGCGAGATCGGAGCTCCCGGTTGTTGGGCCATCTTCGGGCCCTGGAAACAACACTCAAAGCAATCTCTGTCTTATGACTCGCTCCCTTCGCGAATGGCAGCACCAGTGCAAAGAGATTGCGTTGACCCATTACGGCAAGACCCCTCACTTTTTCTGCCAAGCGACTCCGGGCTCCGGAAAAACGAGGATGGCAGCGGAACTCGCCAAAGATTTGCTCGAGAAGGACAGAATCGATCTCGTTTTGTGTTTCGCTCCGTCTCGACAGGTCGTCGAGGGCTTCCGGCGGACCTTTAGTGGTGTGTTGAACCGTCGCATGGACGGGCTGATAGGCGCGGTGGGTGCCGCGTGTACCTATCAAGGTATGGAATATAGAGATGAGGCGTTTTGGAAACTCTTCGATGACTATCGCGTCTTCGCTGTCTTTGATGAGATACACCACTGTGCAGGTCACGACGCGCTGCTTAGCAATGCTTGGGGGCAACGGATAATTCAGCGAGTACAGGATAGAGCTGAGTTCACCCTCGCACTTTCTGGAACTCCTTGGCGTTCTGATCATAAGGCAATCGTTCTCGCACGCTACTCAACGCCTGAAGGTAACCTTATCTGCGACTATCAGTATGGACTAGCGGAGGCAATCTCGGATCAGGTTTGCCGGTCCCCGCGGATAGTGATTTTGGACAACCAAATGGTGAGCATGACAGAGGCACTAGCGAGCCAGAGCACCGTCACAATGTTTCCAAATATCGCCAGCCTTCTCACTGACTCAGCCGTGTCGTACGAGAGCTTGTTAGTCCATGAGGATGTTCTGAGGCAGCTGTTGGTTTTGGGCTGCCGCAAGCTAAAGGAAATCCGCGAGGTCAAAGCTGATGCAGGCGGACTGGTGGTCGCGACAAATATCGAACACGCTCATCAAATCGCTGCCATGCTGCTAGGCGAGGGTGAGACATGCGAAGTTGTGACCAACAAGACGCCCAACGCTCAGCAGGTGATCGACGATTTTAGGTTCAGTAGTACCGCTTGGATTGTTGCCGTAGGGATGATCAGTGAAGGTACAGACATACCGAGGCTACAGGTGTGTTGTCATTTGAGCAGAATAAGAACTGAACTGTATTACAGGCAGGTTCTAGGGCGAATCCTTCGTCGTTCCGTCAATCACGATACTGAAGCGTGGCTGTACGTCCTGGCTGAACCTTCGCTCCAGCAATTTTCTGAACGGGTCGCTGATGACCTGCCTGGCGACCATGCAGTCATCAGCGTGGTGCAGGGGGGGGCAAGTCCTATCACCAAAAGCTTTACCGAGGCCCAAGGTGACGAGCAGAGTCTAGGCTTGGTGGTACCTATTGGTTTGAGGCATTCGGATGCTGGAGGACAGAGTTCCTCGGGGCAGATCAATGCTTATAAAATGGGCCCGAGCTACGAACTTAGTTTTTCGCAACACTATCGTACCCAGTTGCTTCGGATCTGTTAAACCCCAACAGCTCGCCTCACTTGTCAGTCTTTTTGGGTAATACATCCTGACCGCATTTGCCAATGCTAAACCCCATTGGGACTGTTGCCCGTTGCAGAGCCTTAAGCTGTTCGGTCACGATCTCGCTGGATGTAGGCCGGGATTAACCCGAGAAACCAGAACACCAGAATTCATCGGCTACATCTGTCGATGCAACTCCAAATATAGGTGACTCATGTTTGCAGGCACCTAGGGTAAGAGGGCATATGGTGCCTAAGATTATCGATGACAGAGCCCCCGCCGCGCCCGTTTCATCGGTCTCAAGCAGGCTGGTGGCAATTGAGAAGAACGCGAAAATTCAGATTTTGCGCAGTGGTGACTGGATACCCCTCCCGCAGGCTTCTCAACGCGTAGTCATAGGTCTTGATGAAAGGACCTTGCAGGAATGGCTGCGGACCGATCGCGTTTTTGCTTTGTCGCATGAGGGGAACATCTTCGTCCCTGTTTATGGCTTCGACAGTAAAACCCATCATCCATTGGCTGGCCTTGAAGCCGTGGTGGCGGTGCTGAAAACCCAGAATGATGCTTGGGGCATGGCCTATTGGTTCGCCTCTCCTAACAACTTTCTAGGTGGCAACCCTCCCAAAGCTTTATTGGCCTATGCCCCCGAGCGCCTTCTGTCTGCAGCGCTCGAGGAGGTTGGAGGGGTAATGCACGGTTGATCAATGCTTTCCGGTTTGCTGCGTTGGCAAATTGAACTCCACTAGCATGCGTTGTGCTAGCTGACTCATTCAACATCAAGGGAATGAGTTGCCTTTAAAGCAAAAACTGCAGCCATTCCAGACAGAGCTAACAGCTGTATTCAAATACTCACACGATTTCTGTCAGGGATGAGCGCTGACGCAGCGGGCGACCAATTACGTCGAAAATATCCAAGGGAAAATTGCTTGATCCATGCAGGACTAGCGTGCTGCAACGTAGAGATCGCATGGGAAATATGCATCGCTAGCCAAGACTATTATCGTCTGGCCGAGAGACGCTATCGGATTGGTATTGATAGCAATCTGGTGTTCCTTGATGCTCAAAGATCGTTGTTTAGCAACCAGCAAGTGCTGATCAGTGATCGTCTGGCGCAGTTGAGCTCGCAGATCAACCTTTACCGGGCATTGGGTGGCGGTTGGGAGGAGTAGACGCAAGAGTAGACGCCAGGCGCGTGCCTGGCGGACTTGCGAGCGAATGCTTCGACTAGTGCGCAGGATTGACTTTGACCAACCGTCTGGCTTGCACCGGGACTGCAGAGAAACGTGCTGTGGACGTTTCAGAGCACCTGTACGTATGGCCACGGAGCGCTATGGGCAGGGGAGGGGGACAATGAGTTACCTGGAAGTCGTCACTGCGCAGACAGCTGCACTGAAGTCGCGGCGCGGTGCACTGGATCTGGATACTCGGCAAGAATCACGCACTCGATATCGGCTGCTTTAGGCCCAAGCTAACACTCAAGTTTGTTCGGCCTCAAAAACGCATAGACATTCATCGTCTAGAACCATTACCAGATCAAAAGTACAGAATGCCGTCATGTCATTCAGCATGCGCTGGAGAACAATGCTCGCTTCTTTGGGGTTTCTAGTCGGCTCTCTCCAGTTGTCATATACCAAAAGCCAGTTTTGCTCGAACCGTTGGAACCCTGGCTTGGAAACTATTTCCATCTTACGTTGAACAAAATGGGCAATGGCCTCCGCCCACTCGACAGCACCATCGCCGATAAATCCGTCGCCAGGGTCATTATTGAACACGAGTTCACGTACCTCTCGGGCAGTTTTCTGTATCTCTCCTGGTACCTGCTTCCTGGCCCAGTGAAACTCTGCAGCATTGGAGAGTTTGGCTCTCTCATGATCCATGGCAGCAGTAGTCTCTGATACCGCTTCAACGATCTCGATCCCTATACTGGCCTTAGCGCTTTTAATGACCACATCCGGTCTATCCGAATGGATGACACATGCTGGCAAAGGGATGGGTAAATTTAGGCCGAGCTTGAGTGCATTAACAATGGTATGGATTTCAGCTTGATCCTTTCGATTGACGGGACCCTTTTCGTGGCGGGACTGGACGGTTGTGTCCATGGAACCGAGCAAATGCATCCGAGTCATGAAGTCCGCAGGTAATTCTATAAGGACGTACGGTTTTTCGCGCATGAAGACCATCCTTTGCTGGTAAGACTCGATTGTATGCCCTCAAAAGATCCCTTGCGGGGACTGTGGCAGTAGAAGGAATTGTTCAAGGCCGTTTCTAGCCGGGTTCAGCCACTCAGGTTCGGTGATCTAGATGTAAACCGTCGCGCATGGTATCTACACGGTATCGCCGAAATTAACAGGACGGTACCTCATGTTTGACAATCTTCAGAAAGAGCTTCGTCGGCTAGCTGCGAGTCAGGTGACTGTGCCCATCGAAAGTGACGCGGAGGGCTATATCGATAAGGAATGTCCTGCTGAGGCGTGCCTCTTCCAATTCAAGATCTACGGTGATGATTGGAAAAGTGTCGTTAGGGACGAAGAGGTCTTCTGCCCATCTTGCAGACACACTGCTCCAGCCAAATCATGGTTCCCAACTGCACAAATCGAAGCGGCGAAGGAGTACGCTTTGGGCTCAGTGATCAACGGCCTAAACGGCGCCATGCGAGCAGACGCCCAAGCCTCTAAACGACGGCAAAAACCGGGTTCGTTCCTCAGCATTACATTAGACGTCAAAGGCGGGAGGGACGCTGTTCTGTTGCCGATAGCCGCGGCGGAACCTTTGCGGCTTCGTACCAGATGCGACGATTGCGCGTGCAGATATTCCTACGTTGGAGCTGCCTACTTTTGTCCGAGTTGCGGAAAAAACTCGGCGAGTCACACATTTTTCCAAACGTTAGCGACTATCCGATCGTCCGCAGCACTCGGCGGAACATTGCGCGGCGTACTAGGGCCAGACGAAGCCGAGGTAATGACACGGACTCTTCTGGAAAAGGCCATTTTAGATACGGTGACTTCTTTCCAGCGGCTTGCCGAACAGCTATACGAAGCTCGAACCGGCAAAGAGCCGCGGCGGAATGCATTCCAGAATATTGATGCAGGCTCTGCTCTGTGGGAGGCAGAGCTAGGAATTTCTTATGTTCAGCTGCTGGAGGCCGACTCTCTGACACAACTGCGTGTCTACTATCAGCAACGCCATCTTCTCGCGCACCAACAGGGTATCGTCGACAACGACTATGTGACGCGCAGTGGCGACACAACCTACGAGGTTCGACAACGACTACTGATCAAAGAAAGTGCCGCGCTTGAGTTCGCAGACTTGGTAGAGCAGCTTGGGACAGCACTACTAGCGCGTTGTTCGGCCTCCGGATTGTGAGGCCCCGGCAGCACACAGGCCGCGATCTTAAGTTGGGGATCCGGGGCTGCTTCTGGCCGATTCTGTTGAAAAAGTCGGAATTTCAGGCTGGCAGAGGTCGACGTTGGTCCTCACTTCAGAACCTATTCACCACGTTGCGTGGTTTTTTGGTTCTGCGTTGATCGTTGCAGCTTGGT
>NZ_JAFCXH010000048.1:0-29851 GCF_049898225.1 Pseudomonas sp. DSP3-2-3
AAGCCTCTGCCTCGTTCAAGAAAGGCTTCGATGGCGGACAGCTTGAATTGTGTTGTGTACTTGCTCATGAAAAACACCCCAGAGGTTGGATGGGTGTCCAACTTTTGGGGTGCACTTCAAACTTGTGTGGGAGCGAGCTTGCTCGCGAAGGGGCCTGAAACTCCGCCTCGCCAACAAGTTGGCTCCTACTAAATCTTTTTCATCCCTGCCCGCCATTGCAGCGGGCCGGGATTTATCAGCCGACTCAGCTATTAGGCAGCAACCGGCACGTGATGCTCTTGATGTAGCGCGTTTCAGCGATGGCCGGGTGGACCGGGTGATCCGGGCCCTGGCCGCCGCGTTCCAGCAGCTGGATATTGCGATCCAGATGGCGGGCGCTGGTCAGGAGGATGTTTTGCAGATCATCTTCTGGCAGGTGCATCGAGCACGAAGCGCTGATCAGGATGCCGTCCTTGCTGAGCAAACGCATGGCTTGCTCGTTCAGGCGGCGATACGCGCCTTCGCCGTTCTTCATGTCTTTCTTGCGTTTGATGAACGCCGGAGGGTCAGTGATGATCACGTCGAAGCGCTCTTCGCCGGCTTTCAGCTCTTTCAGCGCTTCGAACACATCGCCTTCAATGCAGGTCATTTTTTCCGCGAAACCGTTCAGCGTGGCGTTACGCTCTACGCCGTCCAGGGCGAACGAGGATGCGTCCACGCAAGTCACGTCGCTGGCGCCGAACGCAGCAGCCTGGATGCCCCAGCCGCCGATGTAGCTGTACAAGTCCAGAACGCGTTTGCCTTTGACGTACGGGGCGATGCGCGCACGGTTCATGCGGTGGTCGTAGAACCAGCCGGTTTTCTGCCCGGCCATGACCGGCGCTTCGAATTTCACGCCGTTCTCTTCCAGCGCGACCCACTCCGGTACCAGACCAAAGACCGTCTCGACATAGCGATTCAGGCCTTCGGCGTCGCGGGCAGCCGAGTCATTCTTGAACAGGATGCCGCTTGGCTTGAGGACCTGCACCAGCGCAGCAATGACGTCGTCCTTGAGGTTTTCCATGGTGGCCGAAGCCAGCTGGACGACCAGGATGTCGCCGAAACGATCGACCACCAGACCCGGCAGCAGGTCGGAGTCGCCGAAGACCAGGCGATAGAACGGCTTGTCGAACAGACGCTCACGCAACGACAGCGCGACGTTGATGCGATGCACCAGCAGCGACTTGTCCAGCGGCAACTTGATGTCGCGCGAAACCAGGCGGGCGCAGATCAGGTTGTTGGGGCTCATGGCCACGATGCCCAGCGGTTTGCCGCCGGCGGCTTCCAGCAGGGCTTGATCGCCTGCGGCAAAGCCGTTCAGCGGGGTCGCGGCTACGTCGATTTCGTTGCTGTAGACCCACAGGTGACCGGCGCGCAGGCGACGGTCGGCGTTGGCTTTGAGGCGCAAGCTAGGCAGGGACATGACGTCGCTCCGGAAAAAAGAGCGGGATTATAGCGCGTCATGCCGTTCTGGGGCCGAGATGACGGTAATTAACCGGCTAGCGGTACTCCGGGCTTAGATACTCACGTTTTGTAACGCATGAAATTTGTTTCACGCAATGCGGGAATCAGACGCATTTAGTCATTGAATTGAATGCGTTGGCCGGGGAATACCCACGCTTGGCGCATTCTTGACGCGCCCAACCTGTAAAGCTCATGAATCAGTGGTTATGGAGTTGGAGGTGTCAGGGAGTAGAATCCAGCTCTGCCCCCGAGTGCGTACCTATGTCCGAAGAGCTAACCCCCGAGCAAATCCAGCAGGCCTTGCAAGGCATCAGCGTGCCGCCGCAGCCGCAAATCATGGTGGATTTGCAGATGGAACAGTACATGCCGGACCCGGATCTGGGCGTGATCTCCCGCCTGATCTCGCAGGATCCCGGTTTGTCAGGGGCGCTCCTGAAAATCGTCAATTCGTCGCATTACGGGCTGACCAACAAGATCGCCTCGATCCAGCGCGCCGTGAATCTGTTGGGCAGCCGCACCATCATCAACCTGATCAACGCCCAGTCGATCAGGGGCGAGATGACCGACGAAACCATCGTGACCCTGAACCGCTTCTGGGATTCGGCGCAGGACGTGGCCAATACCAGTCTGACGCTGGCCAAGCGTATCGGCTCGCAAACCGTGGACGAAGCCTACGCGCTGGGTCTGTTTCACGATTGCGGTATTCCGCTGATGCTCAAGCGTTTCCCCAACTACATGGACGTGCTTGAGCAAGGCTATGCCAACGCGAGCCCGACCATCCGCGTGGTGGACACCGAAAACGAGGCGTTGAGTACCAACCATGCCGTGGTGGGTTATTTCACCGCCAAGTCCTGGCGTTTGCCGGAGCATGTCAGCAACGCGATTGCCAACCATCACAACGCGCTGGCGATTTTCCAGGATGATTCCGGGCGCAACGCGCCGCTGAAGAATCTCCTGGCGGTATTGAAGATGGCCGAGCATATCTGCGCGTCCCATCGTGTGCTGGGCAATCAGAGCGAAGATCATGAATGGAATGCCATCGGGCATCTGATTCTGGATTACGTCGGGCTGTCCGATTACGATTTCGAAAACCTCAAAGAAAGCATTCGCGAACTGGCCGCACACTGACGTTGCGCTGACGGCCTTTCACCCGCGCTCCACCGAGTTGCCCATGCCTGAATTACCTGAAGTCGAAACCACCCGCCGAGGCATCGCGCCGCATCTGGAAGGTCAGCGGGTCAGCCGCGTCATCGTCCGTGATCGACGCCTGCGCTGGCCGATCCCGGAAGACCTCGATGTGCGCCTGTCGGGTCAGAAAATCGTGCTGGTCGAGCGCCGCGCCAAATACCTGCTGATTCAGGCGGAAGTCGGCACCTTGATCAGCCATTTGGGTATGTCGGGCAATTTGCGTCTGGTTGAGGTCGGCTTGCCCGCGCTCAAGCATGAGCACGTCGATATCGAGCTGGAATCCGGGCTGGCCCTGCGCTACACCGATCCACGCCGTTTCGGGGCGATGCTCTGGAGCCTCGACCCACTCAATCACGAACTGTTGATACGTCTCGGGCCAGAGCCGCTGACCGATCTGTTTGACGGCGAGCGGCTGTTCGAACGCTCCCGTGGCAAGTCCATTGCCGTGAAGCCCTTCATCATGGATAACGCCGTGGTGGTTGGCGTCGGCAATATTTACGCGACGGAAGCGTTGTTCGCTGCGGGGATCGATCCGCGCCGGGAGGCCAAGAGTATTTCCAGGGCGCGGTATCTGGTGCTTGCCGTGGAAATCAAACGCATCCTGGCCCATGCCATCGAGCGTGGCGGTACGACGTTGCGCGACTTCACCGGTGGCGACGGCAAGCCGGGCTATTTTCAGCAGGAACTGTTCGCTTACGGTCGCGGCGGCCAGCCGTGCAAGGTCTGCGGCACAACCCTGCGGGAGATCAAGCTGGGGCAGCGGGCGAGTGTGTATTGTCCGAAATGCCAGCGTTAGCGGATTGACACTCGACCTGTAGGAGGGGACTTGTCCCCGAAGAGGCCAGCCGCACTTCATTGCCTGACCCGACGCTTTCCCGGACAAGTCCGGTCCTACCTGAATCGGGTAGGCCTGTGACAGGGTTTGATAAACCCTCGCAACACTTGCGCCTCTTGCTTAAGCCTCATCGCTGTTTATAGTGAACGGCATCCCAATCCGCTGCGCCTGAAGGACCATGCCATGAAGCCGTTTCGTATCCTTGCCGCCACTCTGGCGCTGCTCTTCGGATTGCAGGCGATGCCCGCGCTGGCGCAGCCGCAAGCTCAGGGCAGCGGCGATCCGGTCTACAGCATCCAGAATCCCCCGGCATTCGCCATGATCGGCGATCTGCTGATTGCTCGGCCGTTATTGATCGTGGCGACCGTTGTCGGCGCCGGGCTATTTGTGATCGCGCTGCCGTTTACCGCAATGGGCGGCGGTATTGGCGATGCGGGCAAGGCGTTGGTCGTCGATCCAGGCAAAGCCGCGTTCGTGCGCTGCCTGGGCTGTACCGGCGACGGCTACAACAAACGCGAATAACCCATCAAGTCAGGGCGAAACTTCCCAGACCTTCGGATCGAATTGCTGGGAAACGCCCAGGCCGCGAGGATCACTCGCAGCTTCGACCTTGCCGCTGTCCTTGTGCCAGAACACCACCTGTTGATTGCCATAGACATGCTTGATGTCCTTGAGCGTATAGCCGCGCGCCTGCAGATCAATAATTTCTCCGGTGCTGAACGCGCCCGGTTCGTGTTCGATGACGTCCGGCAGATACTGATGGTGATAGCGCGGCACTGCGGGCCAGGTCGCGATGGGTTGGCCGTCCAGATATTGCAGCATCGACAGCAACACCATGCTCGGGATTCGGCTGCCGCCGGGAGTACCGAAAGCCGTGAACTCAGTCGGACTTTCAATGAAGCTCGGGCTCATGCTCGACAGCGGCCGCTTGCCTGCGGCAATGGAGTTGGCCTGACTGCCCGCTAGCCCATAAGCATTGCTGCCTTGCGGGTCGGCGGCAAAATCGTCCATTTCATCGTTCAGTACCACACCTGTGCCCGGCGCCGTAAAGGCCGAACCAAACGGCAGGTTCACCGATAGGGTGGCCGCTACCGCGTTGCCGTCGCGGTCCAGCGTTGCAAAGTGCGTCGTGTGTTCACCCTCGCGCCAGAGCGGCGATGGCCGCAGGCTGCTGCTGGGCGTGGCATCGCGCGGTGCGATGCTGCTGGCCAGTTGCGTCAGGTATTCCCGGTCCAGCAAATGGTTGATGGGATTGGCGACAAAATCCGGATCGCCGAGCAAACCCCTGTCGCGATACGCGCGGCGCAGCACTTCCACCACGTAATGGGCGCGCTGCACCTTGTCGGCGTCGCGCCACGGCAATTGTCCGAGCATTGTCAGGCTTTGGGCCAGGGCAATGCCGCCAGCGGACGGTGGCGGGGCGCTGATCAGCTCGCGTTTCTCGTCCAGCTTGAAGCGCAGCGGTTCGCGCGTGGCAACCCGGTAGCGGTCCATGTCATCCAGGCACCAGATCCCGCCTGCCGCGCGCACGCCATTTATCAGCGATTGCGCAGTCAGCCCGTTATAGAAACCTTCGCGGCCACGATCCGCCAGGCGGTTCAGCGTCACGCCCAGTTCCGGCTGCCTGATGATTTCACCCAGGGCAGGCACTTCACCGCGACGAAGAAACAATCGCGCGCTTTCTGGATTGTCGCGCAGCGCCGACAGACGTGCGGTGGCGCGCTGCTGATAGATCGAGTCGACCGCAAAGCCTTGATAAGCCAGGCGAACGGCGGGCGCCATGGAAATGCTCAGTGGAAGCTTGCCGTAACGTTCGGCCAGCTCGACCAGCGCTGCGGGCAGACCGGGTATCGCTGCGGCCAACGGGCCGTTGAGCGACAAAGAGGGCTGCACTTTGCCGTCACGGCGATACAGATCGTAGGTGGCCTTCAGCGGCGCTTTTTCCCGGGCGTCGAGAAAAATATAGCGAGGCTTTTCACCGCTCTGGCGCAGCAGAAAAAAACCGCCGCCGCCCAAGCCTGACCCGTAAGGTTCAACCACCGCCAATGCCGCACTGACCGCCACGGCCGCGTCGAAGGCGTTGCCACCCGCCACCATGACTTCCCGACCGGCGGCGGTGGCTTCAGGGTGTGGGCTGGCAATGGCGGCGTGTTGCGCCGAAGGGTTCGAATCTGCGGCAAGGACAACGTGTGCGGTAAGCAAGCACAGTGCAAATAATGCGCTCGATAAATAGTGCTGCAACTGTTGCGTTGGAATCATGCGGGGCTCGCTTTTGGTCGACAGGCTGAACAGCCCGGTTTCGGCGAGAACACGGATGCCGGTACTACACCTTGCTGGTTAGAATCAGGTATTTGGCCATCAGCTCATCCTTGCTCTCGACGTGGGTTTCATCCAGCGGGATGCAATCCACGGGGCAGACTTGCTGACACTGCGGCTCGTCATAATGGCCAACACATTCGGTACACAGGCTCGGATTGATCACGTAGATCTCTTCGCCTTGAGAAATCGCCTCGTTCGGGCACTCGGGTTCGCAAACGTCGCAATTAATGCAATCGTCAGTGATGATCAGGGACATGAAGCACTCCTGCCACGGACGCCGCCGGGGCATATGAAATCTAATGCGGCGAATTGTGCCGCATTAGTAGATTCGATGCACCCTGGCGTTGCCGATAAAGAGCTTAGCGCTTGAAACGTTCGGTAAGCGCCTGGGCGACAGCCGGATGCACAAATTTGGTGATATCCCCGCCCAATGCCGCAATTTCGCGGACCAGTGTGGAAGATATGAACGAATAACGCTCCGACGGCGTAAGAAACAGGCTTTCCACGTCCGGTGCCAATTGGCGGTTCATGTTCGCCAGCTGAAACTCGTACTCGAAGTCAGAAACTGCCCGCAGTCCACGTAGGAAAATATTCGCGTTCTGTTCCTTGGCGAAGTGGGCGAGTAACGTCGAGAAGCCCACCACCTCGACATTCGGCAGGTGTTTAGTGACCTCGCGAGCCAGCTCAACGCGCTGCTCCAGAGGGAAAAGCGGGTTTTTCTTCGGGCTGGCGGCCACGGCAATGACCACTTGGTCGAACAGGCGCGAGGCGCGTTCGACCAGATCGCAATGGCCCTTGGTAATCGGGTCGAAGGTGCCTGGATACAACACTCGGTTCATCGCGTCGTCCTGGTCGGAGTCCTTGGGGAGTCGGATGGTAGCGCAGCAATCCCCATGGGCCAAGTCGGCGGTGGAGATTGTTACGCGGCAAACTGTGGGAGCGAGCTTGCTCGCGAAGGCAATATTTCAGGCCCAAATGATGCGCCGGACACTAGGCTGTCTTCGCGAGCAAGCTCGCTCCCACAGTGATAAAACCGGGCTCCTCATCGTATAAACAACCAATAAACCAACCGTTGAATCGCCTTGCCATAGGGCGGATAGATCAGGCGGGCGGCGTTGAAACGCTGCTTGGTGAACACGCCTTTGGCCTTGCTGAAGGTCAGAAACCCTTCGCGTCCATGATAATGGCCCATGCCGGAAGGGCCGACGCCGCCGAAAGGCAAGTCGTCCTGGGCGACGTGCAGCAGCGTGTCGTTCAGACATACCCCGCCGGAATGGGTTTGTTCCAGCACGCGTTGTTGTTCGGCCTTGTTGTAGCCGAAGTAATACAAGGCCAGCGGGCGAGGGCGCTGATTGATGTAGGCAAATGCCTGGTCGATGCGGCTGTAGGGCACGATCGGCAGTAGTGGCCCGAAGATTTCATCCTGCATGACCAGCATGTCGTCGCTGACGTTGAGCAACAGGCTGAACGGCATGCGCCGGTCCTGGCCCTGATCGTACAGCGCAATTACCCTGGCGCCTTTGGCGGTGGCGTCTTCGAGGTAGCCGGTAAGGCGCGTCAGTTGTCGCTGATTGATGATTGCCGTGTAGTCCGGATTATCTGTCAGCGTCGGATAGAACCCGAGCACCGCTTGCCGGTAAGCTTCGACGAAACCCTCGACGCGATCTTCCGGCACCAGCACGTAATCCGGCGCGACACAGGTTTGCCCGGCGTTCAGGGTCTTGCCGAAGGCGATCCGTTCGGCAGCGTCCTTGAGCGGCACGTCATCGGCAACGATAGCTGGCGACTTGCCGCCCAGCTCCAGAGTCACCGGCGTAAGATTTTCAGCCGCAGTGCGCATCACCTGTCTGCCGATACTGGTCGAGCCGGTGAACAGCAAGTGATCGAACGCCAGCCTGGAAAACTCGATGCCGACCTCGGCCTCGCCCAGCACCACCGCGACCAGATCTTCCGGGAAAACCTGCGCAAACAGCCGCTTGAGCAGTTCACCGGTAGCGGGTGTGGATTCGCTGAGCTTGAGCATCACCCGATTGCCAGCCGCCAGCGCGCCGATCATCGGTCCCACCGCCAGAAACAACGGGTAATTCCACGGCACGATCACCCCAACCACGCCCAGCGGCTGATACACGACCTTCGCCGACGCTGGCTGAAAGGCAATGCCGACTTTGCGCCGCGCAGGTTTCATCCATTTCTGCAGATTCTTGCGCGCGTCATCGATGCCCGTCAGGCAGGGCATCAATTCGGCGAGCAGCGTTTCATCGGCACTGCGGTGACTGAAATCCCTGCTGATGGCTGCGATCAGCGCCTCCCGCTCGGCGCTGAGCAGGTCGCGCAGGCTCTTGAGCCATTGTCGGCGCTGACCAGCGGTCGGCATGGGATTGGCGGCGAACGCCTTGCGTTGAAGCGCGAGCGTCCGATCCAGTTCGCTGAGCGGCTGCTGCATTGCGTGCTTCCAGGCGGGTTCGGCGGACATGCGCGGTTTCCTTTATCGACGTTATGCCCTGGTTTTAGAGTGGTTGCTCTACAAAGTCAATTTGTGCCTCGTGCAGTAATTCACCAGCCCGGCGAGGCAGCGATCGGGCAGCACTTGCGTTAACATCCGTCTCATTCCAATAACACCCGAGCGACCGAGCTGAGCATGGCCCCACGCATCAAGACCCGTGAACGCATCGTGCAGAACAGCCTTGAGCTGTTCAATCTGCAGGGCGAGCGCAGTGTGAGCACCAATCACATCGCTGCGCACATGGAGATTTCGCCGGGCAATCTGTACTACCACTTCCCCAATAAGCAGGCGATCATCGCCGAATTGTTCAGCGAATATGAAACCTTGGTAAACACCTTCCTGCGTCCACCTGGCGGGCGTCTGCCAACGGTCGAAGACAAGCGTTATTACCTGCTGGAAATACTCGACGGCATGTGGCGCTATCGTTTCCTGCATCGCGATCTTGAGCACTTGCTCGATACCGATCCGGAGCTTGCCGACCGCTACCGGCGTTTTTCCCAGCATTGTTTGATTCAGGCCATGGCGATCTATGGCGGTTTCGTCGAGGCTGGCATTCTGGACATGGATGCGGTGCAGATCGAGTCGCTGACCCTCAATACCTGGATCATTCTGACGTCCTGGGTGCGCTTTCTCTGCACCACCCGGGAGAACAGCAGTCACTTGAACGAAAACGCCATGCGGCGTGGGGTTTATCAGGTCTTGATGCTGGAGTTCGGCTATGTCACTGCTCAAGCACGTGACGAAGTCAGCGCCCTGTGTTCAGAGTTCTATGTGCCGCTGCACGAGGCGTTGGCACAAACGGTTTGATTCAAGGCTTTCCATATTTCGATCAAATAATGAACAATTTAAGGAGCCAGTCATGTCTATCGCGCAACTGATCAGCCCACTCCAACTGGCCGAGCGCCAGGAGAAAGGCGGGCTGGTAATTCTCGATTGCCGCTTCGCCCTCGAAGACCCGGAGTATGGGCAGCGCAGCTACGCCGAAGGGCACATTGCCGGCGCCTGTTTTGCAGACCTGGAGCGCGACCTCAGCGGGCCGGTCAGCAAAGGCAAAACCGGTCGCCATCCGCTGCCGAATGCTCAGACGCTGGTGCAGCGTTTGCAGGTTCTGGGCGTCAACGCGGACAGCGATGTCGTCCTTTACGACGACGGTCCCGGTGCCTTCGCGGCTCGCGCCTGGTGGTTGCTGGCCTGGCTGGGCAAGCGCGACGGCGTGTTCATTCTCGATGGCGGTTTGAAAGCCTGGCATGCGGCGGGCCTGCCGTTGAGTCTTGATGCACCGGATAAAAAAGTCGGGCATTTCAACGGACAGCCGGACAAGTCGTTGCTGATCGACGCCGAGCACCTGCAAGCGAGGCTGGGCAATCCGGACATGACATTGATCGATGCCCGCGCCGAGGCGCGTTTCCGGGGCGAGGTCGAACCCATCGACCCGGTTGCCGGGCACATCCCCGGCGCGCAGTGTGCGGCCTTCAACGAAAACCTCGGGCCGGACGGACGCTTTCTGAGTCCCGAGCAGCTCAAGCAGCGCTTCGCCGCCAAACTGCAAGGTCGCGCACCTGAAAAGCTCGTCGCCTATTGCGGCTCGGGCGTAACCGCCTGCCACAACCTGTTCGCGCTGTGCCTGGCCGGTTATCCGCTGGGGAAGTTGTACGCCGGATCGTGGAGCGAGTGGATTACTGATCCAGCCCGGGAAGTGGCGACTGGCGCCGCGTAAAAGTATCTGCTGGAGCGAACTTGTGTGGGAGCGAGCTTGCTCGCGAAGCGTCCTGACACACTCCTCGCCAACAAGTTGGCTCCTACAAAATCCAGCGCAGCAGGAAAAACACCAACAGCCCGCCGCCAATGGTTGCCAGCAGATTGCGGCTTAGCGCGGCGATGGCAATGGAGGCCAGTCCCGCCAGCAGATAAGCGTTATCCAGGCTCAGCTGCCAATGAGTGCCGTCGGGCAGCAACATGCCGGGAACGACAATCGCCGTCAGGACGGCGGTCGGTACGTAATGCAGGCCTTGGCGCACCACGGGCGGGAAGCGCAGGTTCGGCCAGGCGAACAGGCTGTAGCGCATGAGAAACGTGATCGCCGCCATCGCGAAGATCAGCCACCAATAACTCATGAACGAACCTCCTTCGTCGTACTTTCATGACCGGCCGCTGCCTGCCGTCGCTCCAGAATCACGCCCACCGCAATGCCGCTGAACGCTGCCGCCATCAGGCCAAGTTTGTAGGGCCAGGCGTAAGTCATCAGGGCCACCGCTCCGGCCGCAACCGCTGCGGCAACTTGCGGTTTGTTGCGCAAGAGCGGCACGACAATGCCGATGAAGGTGGCGAGCATGGCGAATTCCAGTCCCCAGCCGGCCATATCCGGCACGGCCTGGCCGAACAACACGCCGACCAGTGAACTGAGCACCCAACTGGCGTACAGCGCGCTGGCCACGCCCAGCCAATACCAATGCGCCAGCGGCGTGCGGTCGTGGACGAGGTAAAAGCGTTGCACCACGGCGAAGGTTTCATCGGTGAGCCAGAACGCCAGCAACAATCGCCAGCGTTGCGGCAACCCGGACACTTGCGGCTGCAAGGTAGCGCTGTACAGCACGTGGCGCAGATTGACGATGAAGGTCGTCAGAAGGATAACCACCGCGCCAGCACTGGCACCCATCAGGCTGATCACAATGAATTGCGCAGAGCCCGCGTAGACAAACATCGACATGCCAACGGCCTGCCACAGCGACAGCCCGGCCACGCCAGCCAGCGTGCCGAAAATGATACCGAAAGGGACAATGCCGACAATCATTGGCACGCTGTCGCGAAGGCCTTGAAGATAAAGTTGAGCGCGGGACATTAGGGTCCTCCTTATGTCGCGCATCTTAGCTCAGGACGTGACGCAGAATCTCCAACGATAAGTACGACGCCGGGTTATCCCCGGTGTGTCGTCGTCAGCCACAACGGAATGCGCCGTTCCAGGTAATAACCGGGATTTTTCAGGGAGCCGTCGACAAACCCCACATGTCCGCCTTTGGCCTGAAGCTCGAATTCCGTACTGGACGACAATTCATCGGCCTCGGGCAGGCTGTGTTTGAAGACGAAAGGATCGTCTTCGGCATGGATGATCAACGTCGGTGTGCGGATCTGGCCGAGAAAGTAGCGACTGGAAGCGCGCCGGTAGTAATCCTTGGCATCGACGAATCCGTTTAGCGGCGCAGTGACCCGGCCGTCAAAGTCCCAGAAAGTGCGCATGTTTTCCAGCGAGCCCAGCGCCGACAGCTCCGCCAGACCCTCACTCATACCTTCATGCTGAAAGTGGCGCTGTTTGTCGCGGATATAGGCGAGCATCTCGCGCATGAAGTGACGCTGATAAACCTTGGAAAAGCCCATGCCGATGCGATCCGCGCATTCATCCAGGCGGAACGGCACGGATACCGCGACTGCACCGAGCAGGTCGCTGTCAGCGCCCGATTCTCCGAGATATTTGAGCAGCACATTGCCACCCAGCGAATAACCGACGGCATACAGCGGTGCCAATGGACGCAATGCGCGCAAGTGAGCGACCACTGAAGCGAGGTCTTCGCTGGCGCCGGAGTGATAGCTGCGCGACAGCAGATTGGGTTCGCCCGAGCAGCCACGCCAGTTCAACGCCACGCTGGCCCAGCCTTCCTGAGCCAACGCCTGTTGCAATCCCGCTACATAAGGCGAGTTCGATGAACCGGTCAGGCCGTGCAGCACCAGCACCAGTGGCGCGTCGAGCTGATGCGGGCCGTACCAGTCCAGGTCCAGGAAATCACCATCATCCAGCCAGACCCGCTCGCGCTGACGTTCCATCGGCTTGACCCTGCGCCACAGCGGTCCCCACAAAGTTTGCAGGTGCGGGTTGCCCAGGCCCGAGGCAGGGACGAAGCGGTGGGTAAACGAGGTATTTGCGAGTTGAGAAATCACAGTCGTCCTCCGGCAAGTGACGTTGCTGGATAAGCGTAAGTTGCCACAAGTGGGGTGCGATGTAAGCGGGTTATTGCTGAGTGGTACTGCGACAGGCTGGGCGACTCAGACCTGTGCAGACTGTGTGGGACCGGCTTTAGCCGGGAATAGGGCAATACAGCCATTGCATATTCGTCGTCAAGAATCCCGCCTTCCCGGCTGAAGCCGGTCCCACTCAGTGTTGCGAGCAGTACATCAAGTCAACCGCGCTGCCACAGCGCGTAATACACCTGGCCGGCTTTTTTCTCACGATGCAGCCGCCAGCTACCCGGCAAGCCGGTGGTTGAAGGCGGCGTTTCGCTTTCGGTATAGATCCAGGCGTTTTCCGCCAGCCAGCCGTGGGATTCCAGCAGGGCGCAGGCCGAGGCCAGCAGGTTCTGATGGAACGGCGGGTCGAGGAACACGACGTCGAACGGCTCTGCGGCCTGGGTTTCCAGGTGACGCAATGAGTCGGTATGCGACAGCTGACCGGTCGTGCAACCCAGCATGGTCAGGTTCTGACGCAGGCTGGCGATGGCCGCCGCGCTGTTATCCAGGGCCAGGCCCTTGCTCGCGCCACGGGACAGCGCTTCAAAAAACAACGCGCCGCTGCCGGTGAACACATCCAGCACGCGGGCGCCTTCGATGTGTGTCGCCAGCCAGTTGAACAGGGTTTCGCGCACCCGGTCCGGCGTCGGGCGCAGGCCTGGTGCGTCAGGGAAAGTCAGCTTGCGACTGCCCCATTGCCCGCCAATGATACGTAGTTGGCCCAGGCCGTTATGGCCCTTCGGGCGTGGATTGGCCATTAATGCTCCGGGACCCCAAGAGGTCGTTCTGCGGGTTTTTCGGTAGGTGGCGGCAGTGGTTTCTGCGGGACCGTCGGCCCGGCAGTGACGATCACCATCTTGTCTGCGCTCAAGTGTTTGCTCATGGCGGCCTTGACCTGCTCGACGGTGACTTCCTGCGACTGGGTCATGAAGTCTTCGAGGAAGGTCAGCGGCAGATCATAAAAGCCGATGGCGCCCAATTGCCCAACGATAGCCGAGTTGCTCGCGGTGGACAGCGGGAAGCTGCCGGACAGCTCGCGCTTGGCGTCGTCGAGTTCTTTCTGGGTCGGGCCGTTGGCGAGGAAGTCGCGCACGATGTCCTGCACCAGTTTGAGGGTGTTTTCGCTCAGTTCGGCGCGGGTCTGCAAACCGATCATGAATGGGCCCTGGGCCTGCATCGGGGTAAAGCCCGAGGAAATGCCGTAGGTCAGACCGCGCTTCTCACGCACTTCGGTCATCAGGCGGCTACCGAAACCACCACCGCCGAGCACCGAATTGCCCAGTGAAAGCGCGGCGAAGTCCGGATCGTTACGGTCGATGCCCAGCTGCGCGAGCATCAAGTGAGTCTGCTTGGACGGGAATTCGATGTGCGTTTCCCCGGCCTTGGGCTCAACAGGTGCAGGCAGTTTCGCCAGCGCCGGGCCTTTTGGCAGCGATGCCGAGACCTGCGCAGCAATGGCTTGCGCTTCGTCGCGGGACAAATCGCCCACCAAGGCAATTACCGCGTTGCCAGCGGCGTAAGCCTTGGCGTGGAAGGCCTTGAGCTGCGCCAGCGTGATCGGCGTGATGGTCTGCGCGGTGCCTTCGCTTGGATGGCCGTACGGGTGATCACCGTACAGGCGCTTGAACAGCTCTTTGCCAGCCAGCGCGCCGGGGTTCTGTTTCTGGTATTCGAAGCTGGCCAGCAGTTGGTTTTTGATCCGCGCCAGCGAATCGGCCGGGAAGGCAGGCTTGCCGACCACTTCGGAAAACAGTTTCAGCGCCGGTTCGCGCTTATCCGGCACGCTCAGGCTGCGGACCGACGCCACGGCCATGTCGCGATAGGCTCCGTTGCTGAAGTCAGCGCCCAGACCTTCGAAACCTTCGGCGATGGCGCTGACGTCCTTGCCTTTGACGCCTTCGTTGAGCATCGCGTTGGTGAGCACGGCAATGCCGGGCGTGGCCTGATCCTGACTGCTGCCAGCGGCGAAGGTCAGGCGCAGGTCGAACATCGGCAGCTCGCGGGCTTCGACGAACAGGACTTTCGCGCCTTCGGCGGTTTTCCAGGTCTGGATGTTCAAGGCGCGGCGTGCCGGTGCCTTGCCGTCGAGTTCTTTCAGCGATTGCAGGGCAGGTTGCGCAGGAGCGTCGGTTTTGACTGCATCTTCGGCAAGTACCGTTTGTGCAGCGAAAACACTGAGGCCGGTGGTCAACAACAGACCAAACAGCGTGTTACGTGGGCCGTTGCGCTCACTCATTTTGTTTTCTCCTCAGGCAGGATGTGCGCAACGCTGAGGCGCTCACGGGTGAAATAAGTGCTCGCGGCTTTCTGGATATCGGCCGGGGTGACGCTTTGCAGCGAGGCCAGCTCTTCGTCGATCAACTTCCACGACAGGCCGACGGTTTCCAGTTCGCCGATGGTGCTGGCCTGACTGGTGATGGAATCGCGTTCGTAAACCAGCCCGGCGATAACTTGAGCGCGGACTCGCTCCAGCTCTTCAGCAGAAGGCGGCTTGGTTTTCAGCTCGTTGAGCAGTTTCCAGATGCCGGCTTCCACGTTGGCCAGGGATTTTTTCTTCTGCATGTTGGGTGTGGCGCTGATCATGAACAGACTGTCGCCACGGGCGAACGCGTCGTAGCTGGACGAAGCACCGGAGACCAGTTCTTCGCCACGCTCCAGGCGCGACGGGATGCGAGCGCTGTAGCCGCCGTCGAGCAGGGCGGCGATCAGGCGCAAGGCGTTGACCGAGCGTGGGTCTTCAGCGGTGGCCAGGCTCGGCACGTTGAAGCCGTACATCAGGCTCGGCATTTGCGTCTGCACATGCAGCGTGATCTGGCGTTCGCCGGGCTCTGCCAGTTCCAGCGGCTTTTTCGAGGGCGGCACGTCACGACGCGGGATCGGCCCGAAGAAGCGTTCGGCCAGGGCTTTGACCTCCTCCGGGTTTACATCACCGACCACCACCAGGGTGGCGTTGTTCGGCACGTACCAGGATTCATACCAGTGGCGCAGCTCCTCGACTTTCATGCGGTCCAGGTCCGCCATCCAGCCGATGGTCGGCGTGTGATAGCCGCTGGCCGGGTAGGCCATGGCCTTGAAGCGTTCATAGGCCTTGGCGTTCGGCTTGTCGTCGGTGCGCAGGCGACGCTCTTCCTTGATCACTTCGATTTCGCGGCTGAACTCGTCAGGCGGCAGCTTGAGACTGGCCATGCGGTCGGCTTCCAGCTCGAAGGCCACGCTCAGGCGGTCGCGGGCCAGCACCTGGTAATACGCGGTGTAGTCATCGCTGGTGAATGCGTTTTCTTCGGCGCCCAGATCGCGCAGGATCAGCGAGGCTTCGCCCGGTCCGGCTTTGGAGCTGCCTTTGAACATCATGTGTTCCAGCGCATGGGACAAACCGGTCTGGCCGGGCGTCTCGTAGCTGGAGCCGACTTTGTACCAGACCTGCGAAACCACCACCGGCGCGCGGTGGTCTTCGCGCACGACCACCTTGAGGCCGTTATCAAGCATGAATTCATGGGTAGGTTGCGGGTCGGCGGCCAATACTGTCAGGGGCAGACAAATTGTGCTGAGCAGCAGGCCTGCGGCGCGGCGGGCTAAAGCATTCATTCGTAATTTGAACCTGTAGGACGGCCCGCGTGAACTTAGCGTCGGCGGGCGCGGGGGTGTTAGGATACTGGTCCGTTGAGTCCGGAGCCACGGCTGAAATAGCCATCAAGGTTTCGGATCTGATGAAACCTGCTCAAATCGGTCCGTACGGTACCCGTATATAGAGCTGAAGGGTGAACAAGCAGTCGCAAAAGTAGTCTGTTTTGCATGTCAGAATTTTCAGAGGCGCCGCTCTGGCGCGTCGCTACCTTGAGATAGCCGTCCTCCATGTTTGGTTCCAACGACGACAAGAAGAACCCAGCCCCGGCTGGCGAGAAGAAAGGCCTGTTCGGATGGCTGCGCAAGAAGCCGCAGGAAACCGTAGTCGAACAGCCACAAGAGCTCCCTACAGATGCAGCTGCGCCTGAGCCGATTGTCGAATCGACTCCGCTGGTCGCTGAGCCGCAGTTCGTCCCGGCGGCGACGCCGGAACCTGTGCGCGAGACTTTCCACGCTGAGCCGCAGCCGGTCAATTCGCCTGCGCAGTCCCAGCCGTGGCTGACCTTGCCGGTGGCCGAAGAGTCGGTGGCGCTGATCGACGAGCTTGAGCCACACGTCACGCCGCCGATTGCGCCGCCGGTGATCTTCCATCCGCAGCCAGTCCCGACTCCAGCGCCGCAGCCAGAGCCGCGAATTGACGTGCCAATGGTCGAGCCCGAGTCGACCATCATCCCAGAGCCAGAGCCAGAGCCAGAGCCAGAGCCTGTCGCCGTGGCGCCGGTGATCGTCCCGGTCGCACCTGCTGCAGCGCCGGTAATTGCGCCGGTTGTCGTCGCTCCAGAGCCAGAACCTGCGCTGCCAGCCGTCGTCCCCGTGACCGAAGCAGCCAAGGCCGGTTTCTTTGCCCGCCTCAAGCAAGGCCTGTCGAAAACCAGCGCCAGTCTCGGCGAAGGCATGGCCAGCCTGTTTCTCGGCAAAAAAGTCATCGACGATGATTTGCTCGAAGAAATCGAAACCCGCCTGCTGACCGCCGACGTTGGCGTCGAAGCCACCGGGGTGATCATTCAAAGCCTGACACAGAAGGTCGCGCGCAAGCAGCTGACCGACGCCGACGCGCTGTACAAATCCTTGCAAGCCGAGCTGGCCGCACTGCTCAAGCCGGTTGAACAGCCGCTGATCATCGACAGCAGCCGCCGGCCGTTCGTGATTCTGGTCGTCGGCGTCAATGGCGCGGGCAAGACCACGACCATCGGCAAGCTGGCCAAGAAGCTGCAACTGGAAGGCAAAAAAGTCATGCTGGCTGCGGGCGATACGTTCCGTGCAGCGGCTGTCGAGCAATTGCAGGTCTGGGGTGAGCGCAACAATATTCCAGTCATCGCCCAACACACTGGCGCGGATTCCGCTTCGGTGATCTTCGATGCCGTGCAGGCCGCCAAGGCTCGGGGTATCGACGTGTTGATCGCTGACACCGCCGGGCGTCTGCACACCAAAGACAATCTGATGGAAGAACTGAAAAAGGTTCGTCGGGTGATGGGCAAACTCGACGCCGACGCGCCGCATGAGGTGCTGTTGGTACTCGATGCCGGCACTGGCCAGAACGCCATCAATCAGGCCAAACAGTTCCATCAGACGGTTTCCCTGACCGCTCTGGCCCTGACCAAGCTCGACGGCACCGCCAAGGGCGGCGTGATTTTCGCGCTGGCCAAGCAGTTCGGGCTGCCGATTCGTTACATCGGCGTGGGCGAAGGTATTGATGACCTGCGCACCTTTGAAGCCGAACCCTTTGTCCAGGCTCTGTTTGCGGAGCGGGAGCGCACATGATTCGTTTCGAACAGGTCGGTAAACGCTATCCGAACGGACACGTCGGCTTGCATGAGCTGAGCTTTCGAGTACGTCGCGGTGAATTCTTGTTCGTCACCGGTCACTCCGGTGCTGGCAAAAGCACCTTGTTGCGCCTGCTGCTGGCCATGGAGCGGCCGACCACGGGCAAACTGCTGCTGGCCGGTCAGGATCTGGGCCAGATCACCACGGCGCAGATTCCGTTTCTGCGTCGGCAGATCGGCGTAGTGTTCCAGAACCACCAGTTGCTGTTTGATCGCACCGTGTTCAACAACATTGCCTTGCCGTTGCAGATTCTTGGCTTGTCCAAGGCCGAGATCAACAAGCGCGTCGATTCCGCGCTGGAGCGGGTGGCGCTGTCGGACAAGACCGATTTGTACCCCGGCGACCTGTCTACCGGTCAACAACAGCGCGTCGGCATCGCCCGCGCCATCGTGCATCGTCCGGCCTTGCTGCTGGCCGACGAACCGACCGGTAACCTCGATCCACGCCTGGCGGCGGAAATCATGGGCGTGTTTGAAGACATCAACCGGCTGGGCACCAGCGTGCTGATCGCCAGTCACGACCTGGCCCTGATCGCCCGCATGCGCCATCGCATGTTGACCTTGCAGCGCGGCCGCTTGATCGGCGACGGGGAGGCTGGGGTATGAGTGCCACACGTTCGCCCAAGGTTTCTGATCGCGTCGCGCCAAAAGCCGCCGAGCCGACGCCACCGAAAAAATCCAAGAAAAACAGCCACGATGACGACGGACCGGATTTCGGCACGCTGTTCAACGCCTGGCTGGAAAGCCATCGCTCCAGTCTGGCCGACAGCTTGCGTCGTCTGGGCAAGCAGCCGATTGGCAGCTTCTTTACCTGTCTGGTCATGGCTATCGCCTTGAGTCTGCCGATGGGCTTGTCGTTGCTGTTGAACAACGTCGAGCGTCTGGGTGGCTCCTGGCAGCGGGCGGCGCAGATTTCGCTGTACCTCAAGCTCGATGCCAGCGCCAGCGAAGGCGACAAGCTGCGCGACGAAATCAAACTGATGCCGGGGGTTGCCGACGCTGAATACATCAGCCGCGAGCAGGCTTTGACCGAGTTCCAGCAGCAATCGGGCCTGGGCGAGGCGCTCAAGGAATTGCCGGAAAACCCGTTGCCGGGCGTCGTGCTGGTTACGCCGAACGAAGTCGACAAGCCCGCGCTGGAAGCGCTGCGCACCCGTCTGGCGGAAATGCCGAAAGTGCAGCAGGCTCAACTGGATCTGGTCTGGGTCGAGCGTCTGGCGGCAATCCTGAAGCTGGGTGACCGCTTTGTGTTTGGCCTGACCGTCCTGTTGGTGTTGGCCTTGCTGCTGGTGATTGGTAACACCATTCGTCTGCACATCGAGAACCGACGCACGGAAATCGAGGTCATTAAACTGGTTGGCGGCACCGATAGTTATGTACGGCGTCCCTTCCTTTATATGGGCGCATTGTATGGCCTCGGGGCAGGGTTTCTGTCCTGGGGGGTTCTGGCTTTTGGTCTAGACTGGCTCAACGACGCGGTTGTCGGGCTGGCCGGGCTGTATGGAAGTGACTTCGCGCTGGCCGGTGTTCCGCTCGCAGATGGCCTTTCGCTCTTGCTTGGAGCGGTGCTCTTGGGGTATATCGGTGCGTGGATTGCAGTAGCACGCCATTTGAGTGAATTGGCACCTCGGTAAATTTTTCTTCATCTATTGACTTCTTCAGCCTAGGGAACTTGTCTAGCGGTTCCCGGTCAATTTCGCAGTGCTGAACTGCACGAGTCATGTGTCGGAGGTATCGTTTCGTATGACCACTTCTTTGCAACCTGTATATGCATTAGCCCCAGGCGCAAACCTGGAAGCCTATGTGCACACCGTGAACAGCATCCCTTTGCTGACGCCGGAGCAGGAGCGTGAACTGGCTGAGAGTTTGTATTATGAGCAGGATTTGGGGGCGGCTCGGCAGATGGTCCTCGCCCACCTGCGTTTTGTCGTGCATATCGCACGCAGCTATTCCGGCTATGGTCTGGCGCAGGCTGACCTGATCCAGGAAGGCAACGTTGGCCTGATGAAAGCCGTGAAGCGCTTCAACCCGGAAATGGGTGTGCGTCTGGTGTCCTTCGCTGTTCACTGGATCAAGGCGGAAATTCACGAGTTCATCCTGCGTAACTGGCGCATCGTCAAGGTTGCGACCACCAAGGCGCAGCGCAAGCTGTTCTTCAATCTGCGCAGCCAGAAGAAACGTCTGGCCTGGCTGAACAATGAAGAAGTGCATCGCGTGGCGGAAAGCCTCGGCGTTGAGCCCCGCGAAGTGCGCGAGATGGAAAGCCGTCTGACCGGTCACGACATGGCATTCGACCCGGCAACCGAAGCCGACGACGACAGCGCGTTCCAGTCGCCTTCCAATTACCTGGAAGACCACCGTTACGATCCGGCGCGTCAGCTGGAAGATTCCGACTGGACCGACAATTCCACCGCCAATCTCCATCAGGCACTGGAAGTGCTGGACGACCGCAGTCGCGACATTCTCTATCAGCGCTGGCTGGCTGAAGAGAAAGCCACGCTGCATGACCTGGCGCAGAAGTACAACGTTTCCGCCGAGCGTATTCGTCAGCTGGAAAAAAGCGCGATGAACAAGCTCAAGTTGTCGATTGCCGCGTAAGCGGTAGCCGAACAAAAAGACGCCCCGAAAGGGGCGTTTTTTATGGGCTGGCAATTTTCGTTGGAAAAGGGTTTTTGTGGGAGAGGACTTGTCCTCGAAAGCCAGCCCAGACGACCGTGATCTGCCTGACCCGCATGCAGTGTCGAAATTACTGTCATCGAGGACAAGTCCTCTCCCACAAGGAAATGGCATAACCATGGGTTGTGCTGGCACATGGAACAGCGTGTGGCTTGAAGTCTTGCCCTTAAAGCGAGGCTTAAAACGTCCGGCTGTGATTCAAACCGGTCAAATACTCATCCCCGCCCAACTGGCGCATCTGCTGGCGGATCCAGCCGGCACGGCGCAGGACGTAGCTGCTCGGGCGGCTTGCGCTCCATTTGCGGGGGTTGGGCAGGACGGCGGCCAGATAGCTCGCCTGTTGCGTGGACAGGGCGCTGGCGTTGACACCGAAGTGGTGCTGCGCCGCCGCCTGGGCGCCGAACACGCCGTCATCCCATTCGACACTGTTCAGGTAGACCTCAAGAATCCGCTCCTTGGACCAGAGCATCTCGATCAACAGGGTGAACCACGCTTCCAGGCCCTTGCGCACATAGCTGCGGCCGGACCACAGGAACAGGTTCTTCGACACCTGCTGGCTCAAGGTGCTCGCGCCGCGAATCGAACCGCCAAGCTCGTTATGGCTGATGGCCGCCTGAATGGCGCCGACGTCAAAACCCCAATGCTCGGCGAATTTCTGGTCTTCACCGGCAATCACGGCAATTTTCAGGTTATTGGAGATTTTTTCCCACGGCTCCCAGTCGCGTTGCAGGTCGATAGGCTGGCCGTCGAACCAAGATTCAACCTTGCGCTCGACCATCAGTGCAGTGCCGGGAGGCGGCACGAAACGGAAGATCAAAACCAGAATGACGCTGCCCGCTGCAAACCAGAGCAGACCTTTGATGAACCGTTGCACAATTAAACGCAGCATAGAGATGGCTTGGCCGAACCCGTTGAGCGGGCCATTATACAGACCGTGCGCCTTTGGACGATTTTTGACTGGAGTTCTCGATGCTTCGTACCTTTTTAATGCTTGCCGCCTTCTTTGGTTTCACCGGCGTGGCCCTTGGCGCATTCGCTGCCCATGGCCTGAAAAACCGTTTAAGCGCTGAATATCTGGCGATTTTTCATACCGGCGTGCTCTATCAATTGGTGCATGCGCTGGCGTTGCTGGGCGTGGCGTTGCTCGCGGCGCAGATTCCCGGCCGCTTGATGACCCTGGCCGGTTACTCGTTCGCCATCGGCATCCTGCTGTTTTCCGGCAGCCTGTATCTGCTGACGCTTACCGGAGTCAGCAAGCTGGGGATCATTACGCCGTTTGGCGGGCTGGCATTCTTGGTTGGCTGGGCGATTCTTGGTCTCGCCGCCTGGCGTCTGGGTGGGGTTTGATTGCCGCCGCTGCAACATGAAATCTCTGACATAAAGGCACTTCGGTCAAACATAACTCCAGTGCCGCGCTATGGTAAGGAACATGCTTGAGCCTTGCGCGGCTTGAGCCGAAGCCACGGATCCGAGGTCCGATGGCTGAGTCTCATAAAAAATCTGGAGAAAACATGAAGACCTTGTTGGTAAAAACTGCTCTCACAGGCCTCTTGCTGAGCGCCTCGCTTCTCGCCAACGCTGCCGACGTTCCACACACCGCGTCGCCCGCGGGCGCCGAGGTTTACATTATCTCGCCCAAGGACGGCGCCACCGTTCCGGGTACGTTCAAGGTCCAGTTCGGTCTCAAAGGCATGGGCGTTGCGCCGGCGGGCGTGGATGTTCCCGACACCGGTCACCATCATTTGCTGATTGACGTGAAAGATCAGCCTGACCTCAACGCGCCGTTACCGGTGAGCGATAACATCCGCCACTTCGGCAAAGGCCAGACCGAAACCGAGGTCACCTTGCCGCCGGGCCGCCACACCCTGCAATTGATCGTCGGCGATAAGAGCCACATCCCGCTCAGCCCTTCGGTCGAGTCGAAGGCGATTTCGGTTAATGTGAAATAACTGTTTGGCCACCAGTCCATTTCCGTGGGACCGGCTTTAGCCGGGAAGGCGTGGGTTCAGGCAATACATTTGCGGCGCTTGGCGGTTGCCCCCAGTCATAGAATCTCCAACGGATCTACGCAACATTCGCGATAGGACGTACAGCCGATGCATTTGCATCTACTGGAATGCCGTCTTCCCGGATAAATCCGGTCCCACAAAATCAGCGCGATCCAGTGGGACCGGCTTCAGCCGGGAAGGGGCCAGTACATTCGCTGCGATTCCGTCGTCAGGAACGAAGCTGTCCCTTGATTCGCGGGCAAGTCGGAACGCCGCCCGCTCGCTCCAACAGACAATAAAAAGGAGACCCGAAGGTCTCCTTTTTTGTTGACGCTGAACGCTTAGAACAACACGCGGCTGCGGATGGTGCCTTTGATGTGTTGCAGCTTTTCCTGCGCCAGATCGGAATACTCGGCATCGACGTCGATGACCACGTAGCCGACTTTCTCGTTGGTCTGCAGGAACTGACCGGAGATGTTGATACCGTTTTCGGCGAAGACCTTGTTGATCTCCATCATCACGCCAGGGATGTTCTGGTGGATGTGCAGCAGGCGGTGCTTGCCAGGGTGAGCCGGCAGCGCAACTTCCGGGAAGTTGACCGAGGAAACCGACGTACCGTTGTCGCTGTACTTGACCAGCTTCTCTGCCACTTCCAGACCGATGTTGGCCTGGGCTTCGGCCGTGGAACCGCCGATGTGCGGAGTCAGGATCACGTTGTCCAGGCCACGCAGCGGGCTTTCGAAAATGTCGTCGTTGGAGCGAGGCTCAACCGGGAACACGTCGATTGCCGCGCCGATCAGGTGCTTGTCCTTGATCGCGTCGGCCAAAGCGTCCAGTTCAACCACGGTGCCGCGCGCCGCGTTGATCAGGATGCTGCCCTTTTTCATGGCGCGGATTTCTTTCTCGCCGATCATCCACTGGGTTTCAGAGGTTTCCGGAACGTGCAGGGTGACGATGTCGGACATGCCCAGCAGTTCAGTCAGGCTCGACACCTGAGTGGCGTTACCCAACGGCAGCTTGGTCAGCGTGTCGTAGAAGTAAACCTGCATGCCAAGGCCTTCGGCCAGCACGGATAGCTGGGTGCCGATCGAGCCGTAGCCGACGATACCGAGCTTCTTGCCACGGATTTCGAAGGAGTTGGCCGCGCTCTTGATCCAGCCGCCACGGTGGCAGGATGCATTCTTCTCAGGGATGCCGCGCAACAGCAGGATCGCTTCGGCCAATACCAGCTCGGCGACCGAACGGGTATTGGAGTACGGCGCGTTGAACACGGCAATACCGCGTTCGCGGGCAGCGTTCAGGTCGACCTGGTTGGTACCGATGCAGAAGCAGCCGACCGCGACCAGTTTCTTGGCGTTGTCGAACAGCTCTTCAGTCAGTTGCGTGCGGGAGCGGATGCCGATGAAGTGAGCGTCGGCGATCTTTTCTTTCAGTTCGGCTTCCGGCAGAGACTTGGTGTGGTACTCGATGCTGGTGTAACCGGCTGCCTTGAGGACGTCCACAGCGGATTGATGGACGCCTTCGAGAAGAAGGAACTTGATCTTGCTCTTGTCGAGGGAAGTCTTGCTCATCTGCTTAAACCTGTGTCCCGGAGAAAAATGGCAGGAAGTGAAGCCTTCGCTTTATCGGCCCGAAAGCTCGATTAGCGGGGGGCGTATGCTAGCATAAGCACCCCGCGAAACCCCATTCCTGGACGTGAAGCGTTCTCAGGATGACCATGAATTGTTCGAGAGTTCCGTCGATGACCCATCCTGCGCTGATAGATGAGCTGAAGACCCTGGTTGAGCCTGGCAAAGTGCTGACCGATGCCGACTCCCTTGAGGCCTATGGCAAGGACTGGACCAAGCAGTACGCGCCCGCGCCCGTTGCCATCGTCTTTCCCAAGACCATCGAGCAAGTGCAGGCCATCGTGCTCTGGGCCAACGAACACAAGGTCGCGCTGGTGCCATCCGGCGGCCGGACCGGGCTTTCCGCAGCAGCAGTCGCAGCCAATGGCGAAGTGGTGGTCTCGTTCGATTACATGAACCAGGTGCTGGAACTGAACCTCACCGAGCGCACTGCGCGCTGCCAGCCGGGTGTCATCACCAAGCAGTTGCAGAACCTCGCAGAAGAAAACGGCCTGTACTATCCGGTGGATTTTGCATCCTCGGGTTCCAGCCAGATTGGCGGCAATATCGGCACCAATGCCGGCGGGATCAAGGTCATTCGCTACGGCATGACCCGCAACTGGGTTGCAGGCCTGAAAGTTGTTACCGGCAAAGGTGACATCCTCGAATTGAACAAAGACCTGATCAAAAACGCCACTGGCTACGATCTGCGTCAGTTGTTCATCGGCGGGGAAGGGACGCTGGGTTTTGTCGTCGAGGCCACCATGCGCCTTGATCGTGCGCCGAAAAACCTCACCGCGATGGTGCTGGGAACCACCGACTTCGACTCGATCATGCCCGTGCTGCACGCCTTCCACGGCAGGCTGGATCTGACCGCATTCGAGTTCTTCTCCGACAAGGCCTTTGCCCGTGTCATGAGCCGCGGCGACGTACCATCGCCGTTCGATACTCCGTGCCCGTTCTATGTCCTGCTGGAATTTGAAGCGACCACCGAAGAGGTCTCCAACGAAGCGCTGGCGACCTTCGAGCATTGCGTCGAGCAGGGCTGGGTGCAGGATGGCGTGATGAGCCAGAGCGAACAGCAACTGCAGAACCTGTGGAAGCTGCGCGAATACATCTCCGAAACCATCTCGCACTTCACACCATACAAGAACGACATTTCGGTCACCGTTTCGAAAGTGCCGGCGTTCCTGAGCGAAATTGACGCGATCGTCGCCGAACACTATCCGGATTTCGAAGTGCTCTGGTACGGCCACATTGGCGATGGCAACCTGCACTTGAACATCCTCAAGCCTGAGGCGCTGGACAAGAACGAGTTCTTCGTCAAGTGCGCCAAGGTCAACAAATGGGTGTTCGAGACCGTGCAGAAGTACAACGGCTCGATTTCCGCCGAGCACGGCGTGGGCATGACCAAGCGCGATTACCTGACGTACAGCCGCTCGCCGGTCGAGATTGAATACATGAAAGCCGTCAAAGCGGTGTTCGACCCGAACGGCATCATGAACCCGGGCAAAATCTTCGCTGTTTGAAGCGGCCGCTACCGATAGTGGCAACACCCAAAACGATCAGAGCCAGGAGCAGCCATGAGCTATCAGCACAAGTATGTCGACGGGACCAGCATCCACTTTCCAATGGGCAAAGTGGTGTGCATTGGCCGTAATTACGCCGAACACGCCAAGGAACTGGACAATCCGGTGCCGACCGAGCCGTTGCTGTTCATCAAGCCAGGCAGTTGCGTGGTGCCGCTGGAAGGCGGTTTCACAATTCCGGCTGATCGCGGCTCGGTGCATTACGAAGCCGAAATCGTCGTACTGATCGGCAAACCGTTGACCAAAAGCCCGACCCGCGAAGAAGTCCTGGATGCCATTTCCGGCTTCGCTCCGGGCCTGGACCTGACCTTGCGCGATCTGCAGTCGAAGCTCAAAGAGAAAGGCCTGCCATGGGAACTGGCTAAATCGTTCGACGGCGCGGCAGTTATCGCGCCTTTCGTCCCGGCAGAAACCTACGACGACCTGACCGATATCGGTATTCGTCTGACCATCAATGGCGAAGTTCGCCAGGACGGCAACAGCAGCTCCATGCTCAACCCCATCGTGCCGATGATTCAGCACATGGCGGCGTGCTTTTCGCTACAAGCCGGTGACCTGATCATGACCGGCACGCCAGCCGGCGTTGGTCCGTTCCAGGCTGGAGACGATCTGGTGCTCGAGCTGACCGGGCACAACCGTTTCGAAAGCAGCGTTCGGTGATTCTGGCCTGAACCTGAAAAGCCGTCTGCGACGCTGTCGCAGGCGGCTTTTTTATGTCCGATGTCCCGTCCTCTCCCACTAAAGCAACGCCTCGATAAGGCGTTTTGAGACTGAAATAGGTGTAAACCTATTTCAAAACCAGACACGCTGCACACTGATCCTTTCAATTGGCGTTTTTTTCACAATTGATCTGGATAATCCCGCCTCGGCCCTGCTCGGGGGCATTGCGCAACCAGCCGCCGTATCTGCTCAGGAATGTCCTCCATGTCCACCCGCTCCCGATTGTTAAAACCCAAAAGCCGCCTGTCGCGCATGCGCTGGTATGCGGGATTGCTGCTGGTCGCGGTGATTGGCTACGGCGTGGCGTTCCTGCTGCATTGGGACGATCGCGGCCTGCTGTGGGTCAAGGAAGCGCTGGACAGCCCGTCCGAACGTGCCGCCAGCGTCTGGTTGCCGGACTACAAGGTCGATATCGACGCCAAGCTGCTGCCGGGTATGGAGAAGGACGAGGCTTCTGATCTGTCCTACAGCCCGGCGAGCAAAACCCTGTTTTCGGTCATGGGCAAGAACGCTTTTCTGGTCGAGCTGACGTTGAAAGGCGATGTACTGCGCAAGATTCCGCTGGTGGGCTGGAGCAATCCTGAAGGCGTCGCGGTGCTGGAAAATGGCTTGATTGCGATCACCGACGAGCGCCAGCATCTGCTGAGCATCGTCAAGGTCGCGCCGGACACCACGACGCTGAATATCGCTGAGGCCATGAAATACGACCTTGGCCCGTCCAAAGACCAGAACAAAGGCTTCGAAGGCATTGCCTGGGATTCGCGCCGCCAGCAAATCCTGCTCGGCGAAGAGCGTCCGGCAGCGATGTTTGCCTGGAAAAGTGATGGCAGCGGGTTGCTTGAGGGCGACAAACAGAAAATCGACAGCCGTTCACTGCCCGTCCGCAATTTGTCGTCACTCAGCATTGAGCCACGCACCGGCCACACCTTGGTCCTTTCGGCGGATTCACACTTGCTGCTGGAACTGGACGAAAAAGGCGAGCAGGTCAGTTTCATGACCTTGCTGAGCGGCTTCAACGGCCTGAACAAGACTATTCCTCGTGCCGAGGGGGTGGCATTCGATGAAAGCGGCACGATGTACATGGTCAGCGAGCCGAATCTGTTTTATTCGTTCAAGAAGCAATAAAACCAAGCCGTGGGAGCGAGCTTGCTCGCGAAAACTATATTCCAGGCGGGCACTTGCGCTGGATGTGCCGCCTTCGCGAGCAAGCTCGCTCCCACAAAATCAGTGGTGGCTCAAAGCTATTAAGCTTTAATTCAGTTTAGCGTGGTATTTATGCTGCCCGTCTGATCGTCGAGCCCTCTGCATGCGTCGCTTCTTCACTGCAAAAATTGTCTACCCGGTCCTGATCCTTCTGGCGTTGCTGATGTTTTTCGTTGGCCGCGAGTATCGGTTGATGGAGCGCGTCTGGTTCAATTGGCATGTGCTATGGCAAGCGAAAGATCTCGCGACCGTTGGGCTTGGCGACTATCGCGTGATCATCGAGGCTCAGCCCATCGTCGGGCTCGACGATGACGTTTCCGCCCTCAGCTACGATCCGGACCGCAAAAGCCTGTTCACCGTGACCAACAAGAATGCGGAGATGGTCGAGCTCAGCCTCGATGGCCGGATTCTGCGCCGCATCGCGCTGACCGGTTTTGGCGATGCCGAAGCGGTGGAATACATCAGTCCCGGCATTTACGTCATCAGCGATGAATACCAGCAACGGTTGATCAAGGTGCATGTGGACGATGACACGCTGTTTCTCGATGCGGCGGACGCCGAACAACTGACCCTGGGCATCGATGCCGGCGGCAACAGCGGTTTTGAAGGTCTGGCTTACGACACCAAAGGCCAGCGCCTGTTTGTCGCCAAAGAGCGTAAGCCGGTGCAGATCATCGAGGTGCGGGGTTTCCCCAATCTCAGTACTGATACGCCCAACGTCATCGAAGTGGCCTCCAATGCGCGACGCGATGCGGGATTGTTCGTGCGTGACCTGTCCAGTTTGCAGTTCGACGAGCGCAGCGGGCATTTGCTGGCGCTGTCGGATGAGTCGCGACAGATTCTCGAACTCGACACCGAAGGACGGCCGATTGGCAACGTATCGCTAAGTAAAGGCCAGATGGGCTTGCGCAAGAATGTGCCGCAAGCCGAAGGCATCGCCATGGGCGACGACGGCACGCTGTATCTGGTCAGCGAGCCTAATCTGTTTTATGTGTTCAAGAAGCAGTGATCTACAGACTGTGGGAGCGATCTTGCTCGCGAATGCAGTATTTCAGACCCAGAAATGCGTCGGATGTAACCGCCTCTTCGCGAGCAAGCTCGCTCCCACAGGATCAAGCTCAGCGAGTCAGCGTCTTCACACCTTCACTGGTACCCAACAGCAGCAAATCAGCCGGGCGTGCAGCGAACAGGCCGTTGGTGACCACGCCGACGATGGCGTTGATCTGGCTTTCCAGCTCGACCGGGTTGGTGATGTTCATGTTGAATACGTCGAGAATGATGTTGCCGTTGTCGGTCAGCACGCCTTCGCGGTAGACCGGATCGCCGCCCAGTTTCACCAGTTGACGGGCAACATGGCTGCGGGCCATAGGAATAACTTCCACCGGCAGCGGGAAAGCGCCCAGCACCGGCACCAGCTTGCTGGCGTCGGCAATGCAGATGAAGGTCTTGGCCACGGCCGCGACGATTTTTTCGCGGGTCAACGCCGCACCGCCGCCTTTGATCAGATGCAGGTGCTCGTCACTTTCATCGGCGCCATCGACATAAAACTCCAGATCGCTGACGGTATTGAGTTCGTAGACCGGAATGCCATGGCCCTTGAGACGCGCCGCAGTGGCTTCGGAACTGGCAACTGCGCCATCGAAAGCGCCCTTGTGTCTGGCCAGCGCGTCGATGAAACAGTTGGCGGTGGAACCGGTACCGACGCCGACGACGCTCTTGTCGTCCAGTTTCGGGAGGATGAAGTCCACGGCGGCCTGGGCCACAGCTTGTTTGAGTTGATCCTGGGTCATGCTGGCTCCGAGTCAAAGCGACCGTGCAGGAACCAACTTGTTGGCGAGGGGCCTGACGTGCTGCATCAGGAATGCCGCCTCGCCAACAAGTTCGCTCCTGCATGGCTCAAAAGGGCCAGCATTATAGCGACATGCCGCCGGGAAAACCCCGTCATTCGTGTGGTCGTCCATCAGTGTGCGCGGTAGACTTCGAGGCCTTGCCCTCTTTCGCCAGTGATGTTTCCCCGATGCTTGAACAGTACGTCAAGAAAATCCTCACCTCCCGCGTCTACGACGTAGCCGTGGAAACCCCGCTGCAGGGCGCTCGCCAGCTGTCCGAGCGGCTGGGCAATCAGGTGCTGCTCAAGCGCGAAGACTTGCAACCGGTGTTCTCGTTCAAGATTCGCGGGGCGTACAACAAGCTGGCCCAGCTGAGCCCGGAAGAACTGGCGCGTGGCGTGGTCACCGCGTCGGCGGGCAATCATGCGCAGGGCCTGGCGCTGGCGGCCAAGACACTGGGCGTCGAAGC